>CAZSBW010000512.1:0-2464 GCA_964604815.1 uncultured Salinivenus sp.
TTTATATCCACCACTACCGTCTGTCAGCCCCCGGGAAAGTCTATTTTTATCACCGGGCATATAGTCGTTCGACACGCGCTGCGATGCGCTCAACGCGCTCGATGCGTTGGTCTTCCAGTCTGTCTCCGGTCGGCACGACAGACAACTGCTCAACGAGCGCATCGACATCGTCACGAACCTCGGCGTATGACTCCCCGTCGACGCGGTGCTCGTGAATGAACTCCTGAACTTCTTCGGCGCGCTGGAGACATTCCTCTGGACCATCGTGGGCTGCGGCCTCCAGATGTTCGGCCAGTGACGCGCCGAGGTAACCCGCGGAGTCGGTGCTGCTGTCCTCACCCGAGTTTTCGTTCGTTACGCGTTTTGCATCACGAGTGATATCCGACAGGCGTCGGCGTGCTCTGCTTCGCTCGTCCTCGTATGTCGCGTTCCCGGCTATCTCCGCGAGTTCCTCCCCGATGACCTCTCGATACTGCTTGCTCGCCTTTCGGTGACAGGCCCGGAGCGTGTCGATTGCGTCGAGTCGTTCCTCGGAGAATTTCGAGTCGTTGGCTAGCTCGACGAACGCACCGACGACAAGCGATTCGGCTCGCGCAGGGTCCGTCTCGAAACAGTCTGCCATCGCTTCGCGAGCTGACTCGCGCACGTCCCTGGAGGATGAGTCGAATGCAAGCTCTCGCAGCGTCTCCAAGATACGTTCTTTCCCGTCGGTGCTGGCGTCGGAGAACAGCTGTTCTAGCTGCTCGATTGCTTCCCGACGTTCGCGGGAGTAGGGCGATTCGAGCGCTGTCTCACAGTTGGTCTCGATTGTCGCGTGCATGGGTTCAGAGGTCTGTTCCGCAATGCATACAGAAGTCGTCGGTTGCCGAAATCTCTGTCTCGCACTCCGGGCAGACCGTACCCGTACTGCCCTGAGAGTTCTCGTTAGTCTGGTCTCCACGCTGTGAGCCGTCGTCCCCACCGCTGGCACCACCCTGCACGATGGTGGTGTCTCCGCTGTCGCTCCCGCCCGACCCCGGAACGATGACGTTGTCGGAGGTGTCCTCGGCAGCGGCCTTACCGGTCTCGGCGACGTTTTCCATCGCGGACTCACCGGTTTCCTGCATCCGGTCCATCGAGTCCTGAGCCATCTCTTTGAGTTCTTCGCGGAACTGCTTCTGGTCGTCGAGACGGTCGCGTTCGTGTTCGGCTTTCTTGGCCTCCTGGCGAGCCTTGGCGAGTTCGTCACTCTCCTGTGCGCCGAGCGCGTCGAGCTGCTCCGGCGTGAGTTCGCCGGCTTTCTCCATCTCGGCGAGTTCTGCGACCGGGTCGTCGGCATCTGCGAGACTCGCGAGCGTCTCCAGATCCACCTCGTCACGCGCCTCCAGTCGCTCTTTTTCCATCTCCACCTCGTGCTCCTCGCGCTCCATCTCGATGTCCTCCTCGCGGTCTCGAACATCAAGCCTGTCCATGTCTTTTTTCTTTTTCAGCTCCTGCATGTCCTCGATCTCTTTCGTATCTTGCTCGTGTTCGAGATCGCGACGTTCGACATCCCCCTCTTTCTTCCGCGTTTTCACCTCCTCGGTGTGGTCCTGCCGATCGCGCTCGTGTTCCATCCGGTCGTAGTCGTGTTCGATATCGTCACGTTCGAGCTCGTGCTGATGGTCTTGATGTTCGCTTTCTTTCTTGTACTCTTGATGGCGCTCCATGTCGTCGAGCTCGTGTGATTGAGCCGTTTCCTGCTTCTTGAGTTCGTGATCGAGTTCGGCTTCGTGACTATTGATCTGATACTCTTTAGCCTGATCGGAGGTGTCTTTGCGCACCTTCTGACTATCCTTGTGGACCTTGTCGTCGACCCTGCGCTCGCGTTCGCGGCGATCGAGGTTAGCCTGCTCGTCTTTGAGGTTCTCCCGCTCTTTGCGGATTTCGACCTGCTTGCGGCCCTGGCGGATCTCGTCACGGTCGTCGTCGTAATCGAACGAGCGCAACTCGAGCAAATTCAGCCCGTACCGATCGAGTGTCGTCCGGAGATGCCGTTCCAGGTCGCCACGTAGCTCACGTTTCAGTTCTCGGTTGGCATACAGTTCGTCACGTTCGTACTCTGCGATTGTCGCGGCGAGTTCGTCACGGACCGCGTCGCCGAGAATGTCTCCGAAGGTCCCGGCCGTTACGACGTTTCGGTCCGCCAGCATGCTGCGAACGAACAGTTCTGTGTCCTCGATCTCGAAGACCAGTTCCACGTAGACGGTTACCAGATACTCACTCGCCGTCCGCAAATCATCGATGGCAATGTCGACTGTCGTATCGCCGTCCTCTACCAGTATGACGTCCGCACTCCCCTTGTTTAGGAAATTTTTCAATCTGCTGGTGATAGACTCCACGGTATGTTTCCCCGGGCCGAGGGTGTCAACGATCTGTCCCTCATTCAAAAATAGCGCCCTGTTCCCGGTCTCAATTGTAGTACCATTTCGGAATCGTCCGAGCC
>CAZSBW010000513.1:0-2461 GCA_964604815.1 uncultured Salinivenus sp.
GCCCCCAGAAGGTGGCCCTCTCGGAGGTGGGTTTCCCCAATGTTTCTGAGATTGAATGCCGATTTGGACTGGCTCCCGAACTCCTGATTAATCTGGAGGGCCTCTCGGTATCGGGCGAGGGCCTCTTCGTAATGGCCTTGGTTTTTGCGGACGGTCCCGATACTACTCAGCGAGGAAGCGATTCCGTTCTGGTCGCCGATCTCCCGCCTGATCGCGAGGGCTTCCCGGTGGTGGGCAAGTGCCTCCTCGTAATGGCCCTGGTTTTCGCGGACGCCTCCAATTTTATTCAGCGAGGTAGCGATTCCGTGCTGGTCGCCGATCTCCCGCCTGATTGCGAGGGCTTCCCGGTGGCGGGCGAGAGCCTCCTTGTAGCGGCCCTGGCGTTTGCGGATGCTCCCAATACTACTCAGTGAAGTTGCGATTCCGTTTCGGTCACCGATCTTCCGATAGGTCTTCAGAGCCTCCCGAAAGTGCACAAGCGCCTGAGCATAACGGCCCTGGCCGTCGTAGTTGCTTCCGATATTGTGCAGTGTTCGGGCGATTCCCTCCTGGTGATCGATCTCCCGATAGGTTTGCAGGGCCTCCTGAAGATGGGTTATGGCCCGGTCATAGCGGTCCCGGCTGTCGTGTATAATTCCGATGTTGCTCAGTGTGGTGGCGGCTCCTCTCCGGTCGCCGATCTCGCGCTGGATCTCCACCGCCTCTCGGAAGCGGGCCAGGGCCTGATCGTAGCGACCCTGCCGGAGGTAAGCTGCCCCCATGTTGCTCAACTGTCTGGCAATTCTCTTGCGAGCGCCGATCTCTCTCGTGATATCGAGTGCCTCCCGGAAGCGAGTGAGGGCCTCGTCGTAGCGCCCCTGTCTGAAGTGTACGAGCCCGATATTGCCCAGCGACGTGGCAATCCCCTCCCGGTTCTCAAGCTCACGCTCGATGTCCAGGGATGCTCGGTAACGTTCCAGGGCCTGATCATATCGGCCCTGGCTCTCATAAGTAATGCCGAGATTGTTGAGTGCTTTTGCAATTCCTTCCCGATTGTCAAGCTCTCGATGAAGGGTGAGTGCCCTTTCAAGGTGCTTTCGGGCGTTCTCGTACTGGGCCTGGTAATGGTGCGTCAGGCCGACATCACTGGTCGCTTCGGCCACGCCGACTGAGTCCCCCAGCGCTCGGTAGGCCCGGAGCGCTCCCTGGTAGTGACGGCGCGCCCGTGACGGGGCTTGCTGCGAAAAGAGCGTTCCGTCCACGTCCACCGAGTCGGCCCACCGGCGCAGCCGGCTGCTATCAGCGGCGGTCGGCGGCTGGGCACGCTCAAACCGGCCCAGGGCCGCCTGCAGCGAATCGATCGCGGCCGCGCTCTCGGCCGAGTCGGGGATGGCCTCGGGCTGCTGGGCAGGGGCCGGTTGCACGGTGCAGGCGAGCACCATTGCCAAAAGCGTCGCGAGGAGGGGGCGGAAGACGGTCATAAGACGTAGATCCTTCTGCTGGAGTGGTAAGGGATCGATGTGGAGGGGTTTACACCCGCCCGTAATACACGAACGGTGCCCACCGCAGCGGATCGGTGTTCTTCTCGCCGTGCTTCCCGGAAATGAACGCGCGTTTGGTTTCGGTGACCGCCTCTGCAAAGGACGTGCTCTCGTCGTTCGCACGCTCGTAGACGGCGGTCATAAACTGGCGGGTCGACGCGTCGAGCACCTTCCACTGGGAGACGAGCGTCGCGTTGGCCCCCGCTCGGAGGAAGGCGTGCGACAGGCTCACCACGCCCTCCCCCGCCACGACCTTCCCCAGCCCCGTCTGGCAGGCGGACAAGACGGCTACGTCGGCCTCTATCTCCAGGTCGGCAATCTCCTCCATCGTGAGGTAGCCGTCCCGCGCCGCGAGACTGTCGGACGCGCCGACCTGTGACAAGACCAAAGCCGAAAGCGCAGGCGTCTCCGGCACCGCCACGCCGTGGGTGGCGAAGTGCACGTAGCGGTGCTCCGCGAGCCGGCCGCTCTCGCTCAGCGACCGCACCGTATCTTCTGAGGCAGCCGGCCCGGTGACGACGGTCGAAGAGGGTCCCATGATGCTGCTGATCTCCGTCACCTCCTCCTCGGTCCCCGGCAGGTCCGTCCACGTCCGGTAGCCGAGCTGCCGGTAGGTGAGGCGCGGGCTCTTGCCCTGCTCCATCCGCGCTCTTGTACTGCGGAGGATCGTGGAGGCGTGCTCGCCGGTCGCCACGTGGGTGGAGCCCCCGCGCGCCTCGGCCACGAGCGCACCACTCTCTCCCTGCGGATTGGGCTCGTACGTCGCTCCGCCGACAGCAAAAAGCGGCTTCTTACGCCCAGCATAGTCTCGCTGCTGGAGCTGGCGGCGAACCGTCAGCGACTGGGCGTAGCGAACGTGGTGTCCCTCGACCAGATACTGATGGGCTGAATCCTGAAGCGTCTCAAACGGAAGATAGCCCAGCGCACCGGTTGGGACGACG
>CAZSBW010000514.1:0-2455 GCA_964604815.1 uncultured Salinivenus sp.
CGCCACCAACGAAAACCAGAACGCCACGACGGCGCTCATCGAGGACGGGGCCGACCTCGGCATCATCGTGGGGGGCTACAATTCCTCCAACACGAGCCACCTGGTGGAGCTCTGTGAGGAGCATATGCCCACCTACTTTATCCGCGACGCCGACGAGTTCGACGCGCCCTCGGAGATCCAGCACTTCGACATCCACGACCAGGCGGAAGTGACGACCGCGGACTGGTTCCCGGCCGACGACACGCCGGTCGACGTGCTTCTCACCTCCGGCGCCTCCTGCCCGGACGCCCTGCTCGACGACGTCATCCGTAAGATTCTGAGCTGGTACCCGGACGCCAAGCCCCTCGACGAGGCCCTCGCCCCCTTCCAGGACCTGACGGATGACGAGGACGAGTAACTGTCCCCTGGCAGGGAAACGCCTGTGATGATGATCCTGGGCACTCCCGCTTCCCCGAAGCCCCCTCGCCCGAAACGCACATACGCACACACCCACACACGCCTACACAGTCCGGGCACACCGCTCTGCCTAACGGCACCAAGCCTCCTCCGCCCACTCTGGCTTTTCCCGATCGCCCTGCCAAAAATGTCCTGGTACGAAGGCTGGTTCGACAGCGCCGCCTACGACCTCGTCTACGACCACAGAGATGAGGATGAAGCCGCGCAGCTGGTCGACCTCGTCGAACGCGAGATTGATCCGGTGGCCGACGCCCACATCCTCGACGTGGGGTGCGGCCGGGGCCGGCACGCCCGCATCTTTGCCCGCCGCGGCTACGACGTCACGGGCTTTGACCTGTCCGAAGAAGCGATCGCAGCGGCCCGCGCGCAGGCCGAGGCCGACAACCTCGACATTACCTTCGAGCGCGGCGACATGCGCGACGTGTACTGCGAGGCCTGCGCCGACGGGGTGGTCAACCTCTTCACCACGTTCGGCTACTTCGAAACCGACGCCGAAAACCGCGGTGCCCTGGCGGCGATGACCGAGTCGCTCCGCCCCGACGGCTGGTTTGTGCAGGACTTCCTGAACGCCCCGCAGGTGGCCGACACCCTGGTCCCCGCCACCACCCGCACCGTCGAGGGCGTCACCATCGAAGAACACCGCTGGATCGAGGACGAGCGCATCAACAAGGAAATCACACTGTCCCGAAACGGTACCTCGACCACCTACAAAGAGAGCGTCCGCCTCTACACGCTCGACGAGCTGCGCACCCTCTACGAGGAGGTGGGACTTGATCTCGTGTCCACGTTTGGGGATTATAACGGCGCCCCGCACACCCCAACTAGCCCGCGCCTCATTCTGCACGCCCGGAAGCCGGACGATCCGCCCGTTCACTAACGGAATGCCGGTTCCCACAGCGACCTGCCTCCACGGAGCGATTTCGTATTGCGTCCTGCCGCCCCAGCCTCCCAATCCTCAACGCAGAACGCTCAACGCACCACCCTCAACGCAGAACCCTTAACGCACAACGCAAAACGCACGACGCACAACCCTCAACGCGCAACCCTAAACGCAGAACGCCTACCGCCCAACACTCGCCACTCGCCACTCGAAATTCGCCCTTGTCCATGGACGCCGCCCTTTCCTACGCCGACGACCACTTCGACACGTTTATCGGCGAACTCGAAGACCTGCTGCGGATTCCGTCCGTAAGTACCGACAGTGCCTACGCGGAATCCGTCGAGCAGGCCGCCCACTGGCTGTCGCACCGCCTCGGCGACGCCGGGCTCGACCACGCCGAGGTCATTGAAACCGACAGCCACCCGCTCGTCTACGCCGAGCACCACGCCGGTGACGACAAGCCGACCGTGCTCGTGTACGGCCACTACGACGTGCAGCCGCCCGACCCGGTCGACGAGTGGGACAGCGACCCGTTCGAGCCCACGCGCCGCAACGGCTCGATCTACGCCCGCGGCGCCTGCGACGACAAGGGGCAGATGTACATGCACGTCAAGACCGCCGAGGCCTACCTCCAGGGCGAGGGCGAGCTGCCGGTCAACCTCAAGTTTTTGATCGAAGGCGAGGAGGAAACCGGCTCGATGGCCGTCACCACCTTTGTCGACGAGCACCCTGAGAAGCTGGACGCCGACGTAGCACTGGTGTCCGACACCGCCATGTTTGCGCCGGACACCCCGTCCATCACGTACGGCCTCCGCGGGCTCGCCTACGCCGAGATTACGCTCCAGGGCCCGAACCGCGACCTCCACTCCGGCAACTTCGGCGGCGCCGTCGACAACCCCGCCAACGCCCTGGGCCGCCTCATTGCGGGCCTGCACGACGAGAATCACCGCGTCGCCATTCCGGGCTTCTACGAGGACGTGCGTGACCTCACGGAGGAGGAGCGGGAAACGTACGCCAGCCTCCCGTTTGACGAGGACGCCTGGATGGACGCGCTCGACATCGAGGCGGTGCGCACCGAGGGCGACTACACGACGCTCGAAGGCCTCACGGCCCGCCCCA
>CAZSBW010000515.1:0-2453 GCA_964604815.1 uncultured Salinivenus sp.
GCCGCCCGTGGATGGTGCCGTAGCCGGTGACCACCCCGTCGCCGTACGGCCGGTTCTCATCGAGGCCGAAGCTCGTTTCCTGGTGCCGCACGAACGTGCCCAGCTCTTCGAACGAGCCGTCGTCGAGCAGAATGTCGAGGCGCTCGCGGGCGGTGAGCTTGTCTTTTTCGTGCTGCCGCTCGATGCGCTCTTCCCCGCCCCCCTTGGCCGCGTCCTCGCGGCGGCGTTGAAGGGCTTCGTACAGCTCGCGGTGCGTGGCTTGGGCAGAAGGGGCATCGTCGGAGTCGCTCATGTGACGAAGAAGGGTCGTGCAAGAAAGACGGTGCGGGGAATCGGCTTATGAAGGTAGGGGGCAGCACGGGCCTCGTCAACGGAAGATGCGATTGCCACAGAGGAGACGGCGAGCATCCACTTCCGACGGAGCGAGACGAGCAGCGCAGCCAGCCGGGATGACCTTCTGCCCCAATTACATCTTCGTTGCAATGTTCAGTAGGTATTGGGGCGCGGCGCCGTGTCGTGGGGATGCGAATGGGAAAAATGCCGATTTGCGTTTACTCTCCTCAAACCGACACGGACCTCACACCATGCGATTTTCCTTCTTTCAATCTGCTTCCTCAAAGGGCCGGTGGACGACCGGTCTCTGGGTGGGCCTCTTTTCCCTCGCACTCGTTCTCACGGGCTGCGACAGCAACGGAGGGAATGGGGGCGATGACGACATGAACAATCCCACCATCACGGAACTTGCCTCCAATCAGGACAACTTGAGCACGCTCGTTTCTGCCCTTGAGGGGGCCGGACTCGACGAAGACCTGAACGACGAAGAGGCCACCTTCACAGTCTTTGCCCCGACCAACAGCGCGTTCGAAAACATCGACGCCGACGAGCTAACCAGCAATCCGGAGCTTCTGTCCGAGGTGCTCGGATACCACGTCGTGCCCAGTCAAGCCATTGAGGCCGGCGACATTCGGGACGGACAGACCGTCGAGACGCTCGAAGGAGGCACGCTGGAGTTTAGCGTGGACGGCAGCACCGTCCGGGTCAACGGAGCGACCGTCACGTCGGCCGACCTGCAGGCCTCGAATGGCGTCGTACACGTCGTTGACGGCGTTCTGCTCGAAACTGTGGACGCGGTGGATCGGGCCGTCCTGACGCCGCAGCTCTCCACCACCGCCGACGCCATCAGTGCGGCCGGGCTCGACGGAAGCGACAGCGCGCTCCGCAACCGGACGCTCACGCTCTTCGCCCCGACCGACGGGGCCTTCGACGGGCTCAAGCTCGACGCCCTGACGAGCAATACGGGGCTTCTGGGCCGCATCCTGCAGTACCACGCCGTGCCCGACTCGCGCATCCGGTCCGGCGACATCTCGGGAGGCGAGACGCCGGGCACGCTCGAAGGCGGAGCCCTCAACATTGCGGTGAACGACGGCACCGTGACGGTGAACGGCATTCCTGTCGCGACGACCGACATCGAGACGGAGAACGCGACCATTCACCTGATCGACGGCGTTCTGCTCCAGCGCATCGACGTCGTGGAGCGCGCCTCGATTACGGAAGGCCTGGAGACGCTCACCAGTGCTGTGCAGGCGGCCGGCCTCGACGCAAGCGACAGTCCGCTTCGCAACGAGGATCCCGTGACCGTCTTCGCCCCCGTCGATAGCGCGTTCGCCGACTACAACGTGGACGCCCTGACGAACAATCAGGGCCTCCTGCAGCGGGTGCTCACGTACCACGTCTTCGGGCAAGAGATCAGGTCCAGTGACTTGCCGGATGGCGAAAGCCCGCAGACGCTCGAAGGGGGAACCATCACGGTCGGCCTGAATGGCGACGTGACGCTGAACGACCGCGTGACGGTTACGGTGACGGACATCGACGTGCGGAACGGCGTCGTCCACCTGCTCGACGACGTGCTCCTGCGCCGCACCAACGCCGTCCAGCGCGCCCTCGTCACGCCGAACTTCAGCATCTTGGCGGACCTGGTTGCGCAGGCCGGCCTCGCGGGCGACCTCAGCAACGAAGATGGCACGCTCACTGTGTTCGCGCCGACGAACGACGCCTTTCTCGCCGCCCTCGACGACAACGACAACGGCGAGATCGACGACGGCGAGGTCCCGTCCAACGCGGAAGACCTCCTGAAGTACCACGTCGGTGACGGCATCTTCTACGCTGCCGACCAGCCGACCGACCCGTCCGGCACGAAGATCCCCGACGGGCAGGACACCGACGTGGCGACCCTCGAGGGATCGAACGTCCTCGTGCGGCGCGACGGCAGCAGCGTCACGCTGAACCCCGAGAATGAGGCGTCGAGCGTGATTGCGCCGGACGTGGACGTGACCAACGGCGTCATCCACGGCATCGACACTGTGCTCGAGATTCCGTCGAGCAACTAACAGCGACGGTCGTTCGGATCAAACGGCGATCCGTTACGAAGCCGTGGCCGCGCCGGATCTCGCCCC
>CAZSBW010000516.1:0-2442 GCA_964604815.1 uncultured Salinivenus sp.
CTCGCGCGTCTGGCGGGTGGGGGGCACGGGCACGCTGCCCTCACTGGAGATTTCGTTCGACGTGTCCGCCTACAGCCTCGGCTCCAATCAGGACTACAAGCTCCTGCTCGAAAGCTCGGGCGGCACGTTCGGGAGCGGGGCCACGGTGGTCGACGGCACGCTCAGCGGCGACACCTTTACCGTGTCCAGCTCGGCCCTGTCGAGCGCGGGGGTAGCGCAGGGGGACTACGTTACCCTCGCCAAGACGTCGGGGGCCGTGACGAAGCCGGCGGGGCTCTCCTACAGCCCAAATCCGATTACCGTCGCTAACAGCGACATCAGCTCCGCGACGGCGACGGCCTCGCTCACGACTGAGGGACAGCCGGCCCCCTCGTTTAGCGTCGTGGAGGTGCGGCGGGGCCTCTCCGGAAGTGCAACTACCACGACGAACTCCCCGTCGCTGCCGGACGGCATCACGCTGGAGGGCGACGGCGACGTGACGGTGGACCCCACCGCCTCCTCGCAGGGCCGGTTCGAGATCGACATTGAGGCGTCCAACAGCGGGGGCACGAGCAACACGGCGACCCTCGCCGTAGAAATTACTAAGGAGGTTTCGGTCGCGTACACCTCGCAGACCGACGCCGTCGATTCGGACGGTACGCTCCCGTCGTTTTCCATCTCTGCTTCCGCCCTCAACATCAATGAAGGATCGTTCAGCTACTCGGTGGTGGACGGCAGCCTGGAGAACCTGTCGCTGAACAGCAGTGACGGAAGCATTTCGGGCACGCCCAGCACGACGGGCCTCCTCCGCGCCGAGATTAAGGTCACCAGCGACGGCGGCATGGCGACCGGCGCCGACTCCGCAGAGGTGAACGTCGCCGTGGTGGGGGGAGACGGGCCCAGCGGGGTGGGGGACGATTCGACGACGATTGGCCGCTTCGAGGCCTTTTTCCTCTCCGCGACGGATGGGGACGAGGTGACTACCTGGACCGACACGTCGGCTTACGGCAATGACGCGGACTTGGAATCGGAATCCGGGACGGGGCCGACGTACCAGAGCGACGCCTCCGGCTTCAACGGTCGTCCCGCGGTGGACTTTTCGGGCACGTCCGACGTGCTGTCGATTCCCGACAACCCCGAGTTTAACGCTCTCAGTGGGGAGCCGTACGTGCAGCGCACGCTGACGCTGGTGGCGCGGACCGGAAGCGACGTGTCCGGCAGTACGCCGGAGGTAATCTACGGAGAGGGCGGGGGCACGCGCGGCCTCAGCGTCTACCTGCGCGGCGGCGACCTGTACGCCGGCATCTGGAACCTCAACAATGATGATGAGACCGGTCCCTGGGGAGGGCACTATTTTCAGGCCGACAACGATGAGGGGGCTGCCGGAGAGGGAACGGTGGCTATCAACGCGAACACTACCTACCTCGTGACCCTCCGGTACAACTTCGTCGCGTCGGAGATTGAGGCCTACGTCAACGGCACGCTCATTGGCCGGCAGACCGCCGACGTCGGACGCTTCTTCGGGCACGCGAATGGAACGATTGGTGGAAAAGAAGACGATTTGGTCTTCGACAACGGTACGCAGACCCCCGATCCGTTCACCGGACAGATTGGGGCAGTGGTGGCCTACGAGGCGGCCCTCACCGACGCCCAGCGGCAGATCCTGGAAAGCGGCCTCGGCGCGAAGTACGGCGTGGACGTGACCAACAGCCGCTTCGACTTCACCGGCACCGAGGAGTTTGCCGTCGGCAACGACGTGGTTGGGTTCGGACAGACGGCCGACAGCCCAAATCCACACACCCCCCAGGTCGTCTCCGACCTGCTCACGATCAGTCCGAGTGCCATGCTTTCGGACGGCGACTTTAGCGTGATCGGGCACGACGCCGGCAACAAGGTCTTCAGCAGCGAATCCGACATTACCGACTTCAACAACGATGGCAGCACCACGCCGGACGACGACATCGATAGCCGCCTGGTGCGCACCTGGCGCGTGGACGTGACGAACACGGCCGCGTTCGACTACAGCGACCTGTCGGTAGACGTCTCGAACCTCAGCCTGTTGAGCGGGCAGAGCTACGTTCTTCTCGCCGACTCCGATCCCAGCTTTACGAGCAGTTCGACCGTGGTGGAGGGCACGGTGAGCGGGAACGGGAACACGTTTACGCCCGACGGGGACGTAAACGGCTCGGCGCTGGCCGACAACGACTACTTTACCCTGGCCCGGACGAAGGGCGACGGCGTGGCGCCCAGTAGCCTCTCGTACGATCCGGGAACCGTCGTTATCGAAAACGGCATTGTCCCCGACAGCACGGCCGCGCCCTCCTTCGACGGCGGCGACCCGTCGCCCACCTTCTCGATTGCCGGCGACAGCCCCACCAATCCGAGTGCCGTCACCGTCGATTCCGAGACGGGTATCCTCACCGTCGACGCCGAAACGAATGAGCAGGGCGTGTTCGATGTCAA
>CAZSBW010000517.1:0-2427 GCA_964604815.1 uncultured Salinivenus sp.
CGTCCCGCAGGTTGACGTTGTAGCGGGGCTGCAGCTCCTTGATCTGGTTGTTTTCGAGGATGAGGGCCTCCACCTCCGTGTCCGTCACGATTACGTCCACGTCGGCGGCCTTTTTGACCATCACTTCGATGCGGCCGTCGCGTTGGCGGCTTTGCTGGAAGTAGGTGCGCACCCGTGTGCGCAGCGTCTTGGCCTTGCCCACGTACAGCACCGAGTCCTCGTCGTCCAGAAATTTGTAGACGCCCGGGTCGGTGGGGAGATTGTCCAGTTTCTGGCGGAGGGCGTCCGGTTTGTCGTCGAGGAGGTCGCTCATTTGAACCGGTGCGTCTTGCGTATTCCGTGTTGCGTCAAGGAGAGCCTGATCGTCGCACACGCAGCGCGAATCACAATCCACTCGGGACAGTCACGCTACGCCTTCTGCGGAGGCATGATTCTCAGTTTTTACTGCGGTTGCCGACGCAGCGAAGCTTGGAGCTTTTCGCTCCGGTGTTTGTTGTGCGAGATGACCCTTGTATTCCCAATTCCGATTTTTACGCCAATGTCCGACCGGTCTGATTCTGCCGATGAATCCCGGTTCTCGCGGTTCTTGCCGGAGGGTTTCCCTGTTCGGGAACGCCTGCAGGACGTGCTCCTCCGGCTCCAGGCCCGTCCCCGACTCCTTCGGCGATGCATGCGCACCCCGTTCGATTCGTCCTTGCGGGAACGAATCGATTCGACCGATCCTGAGAACCCGGAAAATCTTGTGAAGCTAACATCCAAGTAACAGTTCGGTGGCGAACGGTCCCTACGTTTCAAGTACAGTATGATCTCCCGTTTCCTCCGCCTCTCATCCGTCCAAAATACTGGGGAGGACATGGATCCATCTAAGGAACCGCACAAGCGCCAATCCTACGCCGAAGAGGTTGCGAACGCCACAACGCACGGGATTGGGCTCGTCCTAAGTGTCGTGGGCTGGATCGTGCTGGTCGTTTTTTCGGGGATGGCCGGGGACGGCTGGGCCCTTGCGGCCTCGGCGATCTACGGTGGGTCGCTCGTCTTTCTCTACAGCGTGTCGACCCTCTACCACAGCGTGCGGCAGCCGCGAACAAAGTGGATTTTGCGCGTCCTCGACCACGTGGCCATCTTTTTACTCATCGCGGGCACCTACACGCCCTTCACAGTGGTGCTCATGCGGGAGGGGTCGGGCTGGACCCTGCTGGCGCTAGTCTGGGGCCTCACCGTTGCCGGGCTTCTGTTTAAGCTGTTCTCGAAGCATCGCTTCCATCCGGCCGCCACGTCGCTCTACCTCATCATGGGGTGGATGGGCGTGCTCTTCGCCGACCCGATGAGTGCAGCTTTGCCGGTCGGGGCGCTCCTGCTCATTGCGGCGGGCGGGTTGGCCTACACGGTCGGAATCATCTTCTACGGCTGGCACTCGCTCCGCTACAGCCACGCCATCTGGCACGTCTTTGTGCTCGTCGGCAGCATCTGTCACTTCATCGCCGTTGCTATGTACGTCCTTCCGTAGTCATTGAGGCATTCGATCGTTGCATAGGGCAGATTCAATCGGTCTCTTTGGGGGTGAGCGGTGTTCGAGCGGGCGGAAGGGGCATTCGTCAGAGCCGATAATCCTATGCTGTCGGCTGTTCCGCTTCAGAGAGATTCATTCCAAGAGCACTTGCACCAAAGGCATAACCTTCGGTTCTACGTAACGCCTCGACTCTGGCAATCTGGGATTGCTTGCTGTTCTCCACTCGGAATGACTCCTTCCCGTGGGTTGCTTGAGACTGCAATAGGTACAGGGCGCGGTGACAGGAGGGACTTCTCTTCTGCTGGGACGCGGCGTGCGAGGACGGACCAGCCGGTTTGTTAGACCGTGTAGGAGCCGATCTCCTCGCCGAGGTCCGTGTGGGGAAAGATGGATCGGGCTTCCCGCAGGGCCTCGTTTTTGTCGCCGGGGGGGAGGTGGACGAGCAGCAGGCGGTCGACATCAGCGTCCCTGGCGACCTCTGCGGCGCCGGCTGCCGTCGAGTGGTTGTCACCGGGGGTGCCGTTGGCCTCGTGGACGAGCACGTCGGCGTCCCGAGCCAGGTGGACGACGCTCTCGGTGGGGGCGGTGTCGCAGGAATAAGCCAGGACGCGTCCCGTTGGTTCGTGTTCGAAGCGAAGTCCCACGTTCGGGGTATCGCCGTGGTCGACGGGGGCGGCGGTGACGGTCCAGGGGGCCTCGTCCCAGATGCGGGCGTCCGGCTCGTGGGGCACTACGCGCCAGTCGATGGGCGGGATGCCGTCCCATCCGCTGTGGACCGGCTCGTAGGCGTCCCACAGGCGCTCGACCTGGGCCAGGGCCGGTTCGATGCCGACGACGGGAAGTGCTCGGTCGCGCCCGTCGAGCCACACCTTTTCCATCAGCAGGGGAAAGCCGCTGGTGTGGTCCATGTGGGCGTG
>CAZSBW010000518.1:0-2422 GCA_964604815.1 uncultured Salinivenus sp.
TCCTGCAGCGCGTCGCCGGCCTCGGAGAGGGGAATGGTGTGGTCGACGAGCCGGTCGGGGTGGAGGACCCCGCTCTCGATCATCTCGAAGAGGGCGGGATAGCGGTGGGCCTGGATGCCGTGCGTGCCCACGAGTTCCAATTCGTCGGCCACGACGCGGTCCATGGGAAGGGCGGTACGGGCGTCGTCGCCCACGAGGAGGCCCACTTGTACGTGCCGCCCGCGCTTGCGGAGGTTGGCGACGGAATGGAAGCAGGTATCGGGGTGGCCGAGGGCGTCGAGTGATACGTGTGCGCCGCCCCCGGTGGCTTCGCGGACCGCCTCCACGACGACGTCGGTCTCGCGGGCGTTGATGGTTGCGGCGGCCCCCGCGTTCTCGGCCATCGACAGCGCCTCGCCGTCAATGTCGACGGCCACGACCTGCGCGCCCATGCCGCTCGCAATCATGACGGCGGAGAGGCCCACGCCCCCGCAGCCGTGGACGGCGACCCAGTCGCCCCCGCTCACCTCGCCCTGATCCACGACGGCGCGGAAGGCGGTGGCGAAGCGGCAGCCGAGGCTTGCAGCGGTTACAGGGTCGAAGTGCTCGGGGAGGCGCACCAGGTTTTCGTCTGCGTAGTCGATGGCCACGTACTCGGCAAACGCGCCCCACCTGGAGAAGCCGGGCTGGAACTGGTTCGGACATACCTGTGGATGGCCCGCCCGGCACTCTGCGCACGTTCCGCAGCCGCCCACGAAAGGCAGCGTCACGCGGTTCCCCGCGTTCCACTCGGTTACGCCGTCCCCGGCGTCCCTCACGAAGCCAACGACCTCGTGCCCCGGCACGTTTGGCGGATTGATCATTGGGTCGTGGCCTTGCCAGCCGTGCCAGTCGCTGCGGCACACGCCGCAGGCGATCACCTCCAGTACCACGCCGTGGGGGGCAGGCTCCGGTTCGGGAACCGAGCGCAACTCAAGGGGGGCATCGAAGTCGTCGTAGACGATTGCTTGCACGACTGGTGGGCTTGGAAATTGAGATGCAAGATGTCGTCGAATCCGTGGCGGGCGCTCATCCAGTTGCCCCGAGGTCCGGGTGCGTCCTCATCGCCGCGAACGACCAAACACAGTCGCTCCCGACTCACGAGGAAAAATGTAGGAACCGGTCGGCGTAGCCGGAAGGGTGCTCGCCCCACGCGTCGGCGGGACGAGAAACGAATCGATAGGTGGGGGGGAAGGGGGATCGGGCCAGCCGGAGAATGTCCGAAGGGGGATTCGTCAGTCAGACGTGCCGTCCTCGGCAGTGGACTTCTCGTGCCGGTTCT
This sequence comes from uncultured Salinivenus sp., assembly GCA_964604815.1. Taxonomy (GTDB): domain Bacteria; phylum Bacteroidota; class Rhodothermia; order Rhodothermales; family Salinibacteraceae; genus Salinibacter. The sequence goes on from CAZSBW010000518.1 coordinate 1,301, forward strand.
TTTTGTCTCCGAAGACGCGAACCGCCTTTCCCACGGGCCACTTAAAGACCCCGATCCGGCCGACCTCCTCGGTGGACAGGCCGGTTGACTCCCACTCCAGAACAAGTTCGTCGTTGTGTGATTTCGTTCGTGCCCAGTTGATCACGCGAAGCCAGAGGATCCCATCTTTGAGGGCCATCACGTCGCCCATCTCTGCCGGCCCGCCGTCCGGATCGTAGCAATCCCGATGAATTACCTCACCAGTGGTTTTCGCCTCGACGTCCACGACGCGCACCTTCGCCGGGTCGATACGGTCTGGCGTGTAGGCGTCTGCTGTCGTGGAGGATTGGGGGACCGACTCGATGTCGGAGCGCTCTTCCGCTTCAGGGGACATAGAGACGACAAGACTTTTGACTTTTGAGAGAACAGACGCGGATTTGAAGAGAGGAGATCGGAAGTCAGGTGCCTTTCGGAATCCGTCGCGTCTTTTGAGGAGGACGGCCGGTCGGAGGCGAGACGCATCGGGGATCCCCGATCGATTCGGTCGTTGCTTCAGATGCGTTATGAGGACTCGGCATAACCAATGTGTTGACGGGTGCAAAATATCGGCTTGGAATGGCGGGACATCCGAGTCGCTTTGCGTCCCGGATCGAAAGGCCAACCTTTCACTAACAGAACCTATCTCTTTGGGAACGGATCCGAAGGAAATGGTCCGTGCCCACTTCTCCCGCCGAGAGTTGTCCAATGTCCGAAATCGTCGCTGTACGAATCAACTTCAGTCCCCAAAACCTGTTGCTTCTTAACGTTAGGCTGAGATTCATCATGCTCGGGGGCGCTCTGAATCTGACGGTCGAAGACTTCAACCGGCTTCGTTTTTGTGCAGAACGGGGCAGAAGACGCTTCGCCTTTCGGTCTGTTTTGACAAAAGAAAATACCAGTTTCATCAAAAAGATGGTCAAACGTGAGGAGTATTTCGTGTCGATGAATGTGGACGAGAATACGGCCCTGTCTGTGACGCTCCTCTGTACACGACAAAACTCACATGACACTTCAATCTTTCGACACAAGTCATTCTGAGGAGCGAGGCAATCTTGTCGGATTATGAGATTAACCGCAGGACGTTGGTGTTCTCTTTTTGAGTTC
>CAZSBW010000519.1:0-2422 GCA_964604815.1 uncultured Salinivenus sp.
AGTCATGGGTGGTCGACGCTACTTTGCCTACATCATGGCCAGCCGGTCACGGGTGCTCTACGTCGGGATGACCAACGACCTTGCCCGTCGCGTTCGGGAGCACAAGCGGAAGGAGGGAAACAGTTTCACGGCTCGGTACAACGTCACCCGACTCGTGTGGTACCGGGCGTTTTCGCGCCCCCAGGACGCCATCGGGGCGGAGAAAACAATCAAGGGGTGGCTTCGAAAGAAGAAAGTGGCTCTGATCGAGAAGGAGAACCCGGAGTGGCAAGACCTCGGTTCAGAAATAATGAAGGAACATCGCTAAACCAGTTGGTGGGAAGAGCCCACGCCATTTGTCTGGAAGTCATTCTGAGCGAACGAGGCAATCTAGATTGCCGGCAGCGAAGAATCTCTTCAATAGTAGGCGGAAGCGGGACTCGCGAGGGGTGCTCATCGATGTCCTTTCGGCTTCGTTCAAAGAGATCCCTCGCTGGTGTTTAAGAGGGATTGAACAGTTGAAGAAAAGTGTCAGGTCAAAAAACCGATGGGCGACCAGATCGCATCGGCTATAAAACAGCTTCTCCGTACCCACGACAAGGTCGAGGCGGCGTGGCTTTTCGGATCTGTGGCTCACGGGGAGGCGAAGCCCACCAGCGACCTCGACGTTGCCGTCCTCGGACGTGAGCCGCTTTCTGCGAGTGAAAAGAAAGAACTCATGGAAAAGCTGGCTCAGGCCACGGGGCGGCCCGTAGACCTCATCGACCTTCAAACCACGCACGGACCCATCGTCGGTCGGGTTCTTCAGGATGGGGTTCGCCTCTTCTGTGACGACACCACCCTCTATGCAACCCTTCTGAAGCGCTGGTGGTTGGATCAGGCTGACTGGAGACCGTACCGTCGGCGCATTCTAAAAGAGCGGCGCGAACGATGGATCGAGAGCTAATTGAAGAAAAGATCGAGTCCCTGCGGCGATGCGTGCGGCGAATCGAAGAAAAACGGGTCGAGACCGTCGCGGAACTGGAAGACGACTGGGACACGCAGGATATTCTCAGTGTCAATCTCACGCGAGCCGTTCAGTTGTGCGTGGACGTCGCAGCCCATCTCGTGGCCGAGACGGACCGACCGTCGCCGGACACGATGGCAGAGGCCTTTGATCATCTTCGGGCCATGGATGTCCTTGAGGCGTCGCTTGCGAAGCGACTGAAAGGAGCCGTGGGCTTCCGAAACGTGGCGATTCACGCCTACCGCTCGATTGACTGGGAGATCGTCCACACAATCACCCACGAACGGTTGGGTGACTTTCGTCAGTTCGCGCGATCGGTGCTGGCATTTCTCGACTGAAAGGGGGCCCTCGTGACCTTGCACAACTACTCTTACGGTTTCGAATGTCGGTCGCCCGCCGCTACAATCATCAGCGTTTGCCGGCGGCCGGCGATACTGAGCATTTTCCACGCGGGAGATACGGACGGAAACAGCGTCACGAAATCTGCGATTTCTCTCAATTCAGTTGTGCAAGCCCACTAGCTTCGCGTAAGGAGGGGGAACAGTTCCTCGGACACGCGGGTACGCACGCTGTCATCAAAATTGTCATACGCCCGAGATGACATGCGAATCACCGTTCGTATCCCCGACGATCTCGGAGAAGACGTAAAGCGCCGCACCGAGAACGTGAGTGCGTACGTGACCGAGGCAGTCACGGAAAAAATTCAGCGAGAAGAGCGCCGGAAGGCCCGCCGGGACATCCTGGAGATGGCGGGGGAGGGCGATGTGGATTCCGATCTGCACGCTATTAACCAGCGGATGCGCCGGGAGGGAGATCGCACGCATCCGCAGTCGGGAGAGAAGGAAGAGTGACGCCGAGTCTGGCCGACGTTCTGCCCGGTTCCTATCCCCGTCGTGAATATGGATGGACTTGATACGGGATTTTTCTTTGATTTGCGGAGTGGAACGGGGGAGGTCCCGACGCTATGGGCGTCCATTCTGGAAAGAGATGTGTCGGTTGCCGTTAGCTCGGTAACGTTGTTCGAGCTGTCGCGGCACGGGCTCGTGGGACGGATCGACCAAGAATTTGCTGAAACGGTGGTTCGAAGCGCGGGAGTTGCGTTCGAGCAAGCTCCCGTGGATCCGGTTGACGTGCTGCAGCGTGCGGCCCGAATCACGCATGGAATGGGCCTTCCGATGGCCGATGCGATGATTGCGGCTTCGCTCGAACACGTCGGGTGTGATCGGCTACATACGGGAGATCGCGATTTTGAGGACTACGACGGCCCGATGCAGATTCTTTTCTTGTAGCGGTCGCCCGTCTTTGCATCCACCTCTCTAAGCGCATCACGCTCGATGGCTGATTCTCCCTCTCTTCTCTTCGTCAATCAGCACTACTACCCGGACTTTGCCTCCACGGCCCAGCACCTGACCGACCTGGCCGAGCACCTGGTCGAGG
>CAZSBW010000520.1:0-2409 GCA_964604815.1 uncultured Salinivenus sp.
CCAGAGCACCGCGCAGGGCTTCGAGTACGTGGGGATGCCGGAGGGGCAGTTCCTCATTGCCGAGTGCTGTCTCTACCTTGCAACCGCGCCGAAGAGCAACACCACGTTTTCGTACTTCGACGCTCTCGACCACGTCCGCGAGGAGCAAACCGAGGACATTCCGCAGCACCTGAAGGACCCGTCGCGCGACAAGGAAGGTTTGGGGCACGGGGAGGGCTACAAGTACCCGCACGCCTACCGCGAACACCACACCCCGCAACAGTACCTGCCCAACGAGATGCAGGGCACCTACTTTTACGACCCCAGCGAGCAGGGCTACGAGCGGAAGGTGGCCCAGCGGTTGGAGCAGTGGCGCGAGCGCGACTTCGACGAGGACGTGGTCAAGCGGGCACAGAAGTACGCCGAGGAGGCGACGGACGAGAACAACTGATGATCAATGAACAGCCGGAGGGCGAAAAGAAGCGCGTACCAACCCGGGATGTAAAGATTGGTTTACGTGATCGATCTGATCGTAGAAATGCGGGGCGATAGGGAAACTCGTTCGTGCCGGGGAAAATAGGAGACGGTGTCGATCAATCCGGTGTGTCTTCCCGAGACGAGCGGTGTTCTTGGAAGATCGCCTTGTCTCTCCCGTACGATCTCTTAACGGACATGCTTCTGATACACGTCGAGCCTCGCGGCCTTCTCGAGTTCACCTCTTCGACCGTCGCGTCGACGTGTCCGTGCTGTGCGAGCATGACCTGTTCCTGTCGCTAACGACCGATTGGGCGTCGAATTGGCGTTGACCCTCGTCCGTCGCGGGCCCTCCGTACGTCTGTGGCTCGTGTCGGACCGTGAACTCAGCAGCGATCCGCCGTTGACGGGACGGGCGTCTGCTGAGCGTCTCTGTCTTCGAGAAGAGCCTCGTTCGCTCCGCCGATTCCGGTGGATAGCGAACGGACGTATGCGGAGCGCGCGATCCGTCGCCTGTTCTACGCCCCGAAGCATCTGTGTGCCGACCGGCAGCGTGCCGGACTGCACCGAGACTGTACTTGCATCCGTTCATTCCATTCACAACAACCTCTAATTCTCTTATGAGCACTGCAACCTACGCACAACCCGACGTTCTCGTCACCACCGACTGGGCCGCCAACCACCTCGACGACACCGACGATGTTCGGTTCGTGGAGGTGGACGTGGATACCGAGGCCTACGATGAAGGCCACATTCCCGGCGCCGTCGGCTGGAACTGGGAGACGCAACTGGCCGACACCCAGGTCCGGGATTTGGCCTCGAAGGAGGACTTCCAAGAGCTGCTGCGCGAGTCGGGCATCGACGACGACACGACGATCGTGCTCTATGGCGACAACGACAACTGGTTTGCCGCCTGGGCCTTCTGGCAGCTCACGTACTACGGCCACGACGACGTGAAAATTCTGGACGGCGGGCGCAAGAAGTGGCTGGCCGAAGATCGGCCGCTGACCACCGACGAGCCCCAGTACGACCGGGGCAACTGGACGGCCGCGGCGCCCGACAACTCCATTCGCGCCTTTTCCAGCTACGTTCTGCAGAACCACGATCGGGACGATGTCGAACTTGTCGACGTCCGATCGCCGGAAGAGTTCAGTGGCGAAAAGCTCGGCCCGGAAGGCCTGAACGAGGGGGCGCAGCGGGGCGGCCACATTCCCGGTGCGCACAACATCAGCTGGAGCGAGGCCGTCAACGACGACGGCACGTTCAAGACCGCCGATGAGCTGAAGGAAATTTACGAGGAGCGTGGCATAACCCCTGAGAAAGAGACGATTGCGTACTGCCGCATCGGGGAGCGCTCCAGCCACAGCTGGTTCGTTCTTTCGCAGCTTCTCGGTCACCCGAACGTCCGAAACTACGACGGGTCGTGGACCGAGTGGGGCAACCTCGTGGGTGTGCCCGTCGAGACGGGGGCGGATGGACAGGCGGCGTAACCGTCCACACGCGCCTCATCCTTGGACTTGAAGTAGTTCACCCCGGACGCCGTCGACGGGGGCCGTCGCGGCGTGCCGGGGCTTTTTTTGTTGAGAGAGACGCGGGGGCTGTCGAACGTGCAAAAGAGAAGAAGATGGACTACGCTTGAACGGATCCATAAAAAAATTACGATCCCTTTACTGGGGAGATGGGCCGGCTGGAACGCCTAATTGCCCCTTTGGTAGGGTTTCTCGGCGGTCACCCCAGCCCAGCCGTTCCCCTACCCTTTTGATACACGTTTAGCGCTCTTCTCAATGCCGAGCTCTTCCTCAGCTTCCGCGACCGCCGACAAGGCCGAGGTCTACACCAACGCCTTTCGCCGCATCGAGGCCCTGCTCGACGGCGAGACGGACTGGATTGCGGCGATGGCCACGGTGGCCTGTGAGCTCCACCACTCCTTCGACCACTACGACTGGACGGGCTTCT
>CAZSBW010000521.1:0-2399 GCA_964604815.1 uncultured Salinivenus sp.
ATGAAGAGGGGCAGCAGCTTCAGGAAGCCGCCGAGCATGGCGCCCCACCGGGCGTTGTTCAGGTCGCGGGCCCCCAGGATGCGCTGCACGATGTACTGGTTGAGGCCCCAGTAGTAGAACCCGAGGATGGGCACCCCGACGAGCGTCCCGAGCCACGGCAGGCCCTCGCTGCCCATCGGCCGCATGAGCGAGAGATGGTCCTCCGGCAGCTGAGCGGTGGCCTGCGCCCACGAAAAGTCGAACTGCGCAAACGTGATGACGGCAATGAACGACGAGCCGATGAGGAGGATGATGGCCTGCAAGATGTCGGTGTAGACGACCGCTGCGAGGCCCCCGGCTGCCGTGTAGACGCCCGCGATGATGGCCAGCCCCACCGCCGTCGGGATGAAGGGCAGCTCCGGAAAGAACGTGCGCAGCACCACCGTTCCCGCGTAGATGCCCCCGGCCGTGTCGATGATCACGCTCGTGAAGATGGTGAGTCCGGAGAAATACTTGCGTGAGCGCACGTCGAACCGTTTCTCCAGGTACTCCGGAATCGTCGAGAGCTCCGATCGGATGAAGAAGGGAATGAAGAAGATGGCGATGAACACGAGCACCACGCCCGCCATCCACTCGTAGTTCGACACCGCAATGCCCGTGCGGTAGGCGTCCCCCGCGAGCCCGATGAGGGTGGTGCTGGAAATGTTCGACGCGAAGAGCGAAAACCCAATGGTCCCCCAGGCCAGGGTGCGCCCGGCCAGGAAGAGGTCGTCCCCGCTCTCGATGCGCTGGGCCACCACGTAGCCAATGATGCCGACGATCGCGAAGTACCCGGCAATGATGGCCAGGTCGATGGTAGAGATCGGAAAGTCCGGGGACATAGACTGGAGGATGTAAGCGGTTACATCAAAAACGAAAGTAGAGATCCCGGCAAATCCACGCAAGGGGAACCGTTCCGAAGTAAGCAAATGCAGTGGTCCAATTCAACTTTTTCCACATCCGTCCGGCAAATGCCCCGGCGCGTTCCCCGACCGACACGCCCATATTGGCCCCCGAGTGCTCTTCGCGAGCCCCACAATGCGTTCGCATCCGTCGCTCGGGCGGTCCACCCGTTCATTTCCGATGAGGCTCGTCTCAGAAGTTGTCGCCGTCCCCCGTCCGCCCCTAGGTTTAAATGATCCGCACGAAGCGGTACGCGTTTGTTTTCTAAGAAACCTTCTTCCAAGACGATGAGCGATCCAGGAATCGAAGCACTCAGCAAAGCGGCCAACGAGAGCGACGAGGCGGCCTGCCCGGTGACGCTGGTGGTGAGCGGCAACATGGTTACGGGTCACATCGTGGGCAAGGGCACGTTTGAGGCCGACACCTCCCGCATGGTGGAGATGGCCCGCGAGCGCGCTACCGAAGAGAACGGAGCCGTCGATGTCATGAGCGGTCTCATCACGGCCATGATGGACGCCGTCGGCGAGGAGGACTCCGCCGAGTTCGTGCACGTGTCCGTGCAGGAAGTCATGACCGGCGCAGAGGCCATTCACCTTGGCGGATCGGTCTTCCGCTTTCGGGCCAGTGAGATTGAGGGCTTCACGATTGGGACAGTGGAAACGAAAGAAGGGTAATCCGAGACCGGTCCGTTCGAGCGCATCGGCCCACCGGCCAGGGGAGGACGGGGCGACGTTCTTCTCCGCGTGCGTTCTCACGGATCGGACGTCACGAGCTTCGGTCGTTGGGGTCAGAAGCGAACCGTCAGGTTCGTCGTGAAGACGCGCCCCGGTTCCGGAATGGGGATCCCGGAGTAGGGATTTTTTGCGTTCAGATGGTTCACGTAGTCGGTGTCGGTGAGGTTGGTGACTCCGGCGTCGAGGGACACCCCGCGCCCCAGCTCGACGCCGCCCTGAAGGTCCCAGGTGACGTATCCGTCGGTTTCGGTCTCGCCCAGCACTGCCGCTTCGCGGGTCTGCTCGGCGGTGGCGTGGAGCACGCTTTCGACGTAGAACCGACCCGCGGGCGGTTCCCAGCGAAGCGACAGGTCGCCCTGCAGCGGGGCCACGCCCAGGGCCGGTTGATCGGTCTTCCGGTTTTTTCCCCAGAGGTAACTCCCGCTCAGGCGGGCCGTGAGCGAGGGGCGCACGACGACCGACGCCGAGGTCTCGCCGCCGTAGAACGTCGCCGTCCCGTTGGCGTAGCGGAACGGGCCGTCCGCAAAGATCGGAAGCGGCAGCATCGGGTCCACGCCCGGTGCCTCTTCGAGCGTGATGTAGTTGGAGAGGTGCCGCGCGAAGCCGCTCACGCGGAACGAGACGCGGTCGTAGCGGGCCTCGAGCTCCAGGTCGCCCTGCCAGGAGCGTTCCGGGTCCAGGCGCGGGTTCCCGATGAACTCGGCGCTGGTTTGCGACTTGGTGGCGGGGAAGCGGTCGGAAAAG
>CAZSBW010000522.1:0-2398 GCA_964604815.1 uncultured Salinivenus sp.
CGCTCGTTGGTGCCGTGGATCAGGCCGCGCTTCTCGGGGGTCAGGGTGTAGGGCAGGAAGCGGAAGACGTGTTCGGTGGCACCGGCGTAGTGGCGGCTGTCGGTGCCGCCCGGCACCAGGTAGGGCGCGACCACGACCGAGTCGGACGTGACCTCCCGGATCGTGCGCTGGAGAACCCGAAACGGCTGCCCGTCCACGTCCGACATGGGCGACGGCTCTCGGCCCCGCACCGTGTCGATGGCGACGGGCAGCTCCCCGACGGCGGAGCGGACGTGGGCCAGCACCCCGTCGATCGACTGGCTCGGCAGAATGCGGTAGTTGATTGTGGCGGTGGCCCTCGACGGAATGACGTTGTCCTTCACGCCGGCGTTGAGCCGCGTCGGCACCTGTACGGTTCGGATCGCCGCCTTCGTCGCCGGTTTTCGGTTCAAGGCCCACCGAATGGCCGGTGCGGTAAGCCACCGATTGGCAAGGGCTAAACGGAAGGAAAAGTTCATCTCCGGCGCCACGTAGTCGAGCATCCGGCCCGTAACGCCGTCGAGGCGGGACGGCAGGGGATTGTCGAGAAGCCGGGTCAGCGCCGCATTCAAGATCTCGATGCTCGTCGAGTCGGGCGGGGCGGAGGAGTGCCCGCCGGGGGCCTCCGCCTTGAGCTCAATGCTCAGAAAGCCTTTTTCGGCAACGCCCACCACCGCGAGGGGCCGGTCGAGGCCGGGAAGCGCTCCTTTCGTAACAGCCCCGCCCTCGTCCACCACCATCGCCGGACGCGTGCCATCGGCGGTGACGCGTTTCGCGATGGCCTTCGCCCCGCGCGGCCCGCCTACCTCCTCGTCGTGGCCGAAGGCGACGTGCACCGTCCGCTCCGGACGCGCTCCCTGCCGAATCATCGTCGCCAGGGCCTCCAGAATGGCTACGGCACTCGCCTTGTCGTCGAGCGCCCCCCGCCCCCACACCTGCCCGTCGGCCACGGCCCCGCTGAAGGGCGGGTGCGTCCACTCCTCGCGCGTGCCCGGCTCGATGGGTACGACGTCCACATGCGCCATGAGCACGATGGGCGCTTTCGTCGGATCGGCGCCGCGCCAGGTGTAGAGGCGGCTGAGGTCGTGGACGGGAGTGACGCTGAGCGTGTCATGAACCGCGGGAAAGGCCGTCGCCAGGTACCGATACAGGTCGCGGTAGGCCGCACTGTCGAGTGTCGCCGGATCCCGTTCGGTGATCGTTTTGAACTGCACGGCGCGGGCGAGGCGGTGAGGGGCGTCCGGCGCGACCGAGCGCGGCGCCGAATGGTTCGCCGCGACCTGTTTACTGTCGAGTTGAACGGTGCGGACAACCAGGACGATGCTCAGAAGAACGAGGGCCCCAACCAGCCCGACGGCGAGCAAACGGTACGGACGCGAATGAGAAACCATCGACACAGCAACAATCTGAGTGAGCGCGACAATGCATCCGACGACGCAGCACAAGAGCTCCCGCAGCGAAGTTCCGTCCCCGTGTAACGAACCCACGTCAAGAACAACGATATTATCGAGAGCATATTGCAGCGCGATTTGATTCACTTTCACCATAGACCTTCTCAGGCCCATGGACACCGATTTCGTGCAGGATCCCCCCGAGCTCCACAACCAGTACGACCGGGATCGGGTCCTTCAGAGCTACGTTCGGCGCCAATTCCCCGACTCCGTTCTGAAGACCATCGAACCCGAACTCATCGACATGGGCGAGAAGGCCGCGAACGAACTGTACGACCTTCAGCAACAGGACCTGGGCAACGAACCGACGCTCACGCAGTGGAGCCCTTGGGGCGAGCGCGTGGACGAGATCGAGGTCACCGACGTGTGGAAGCGCGCCGAAGAACTGGCCGCCGAACGGGGCGTCGTGGCCTCCGCCTACGAACAGGAGCATGGGGCGCATAGTCGCATTCATCAAATGCTTCTGGCGTACCTGTTTATTCCGTCCACCGACATGTACGGCTGCCCGCTGGCCATGACCGATGGGGCAACCCGAACCCTCCTCGACTCGGGCAACGAGGCGCTCATCGAGGAGGCCGTCCCGCACCTCACCAGTCGCGATCCGGATTCGTTTTGGACGTCGGGACAGTGGATGACGGAGCTTTCGGGCGGGTCGGACGTGGGCCGCTCCAACACCACCGCCAAACAGATGGACGACGGCACGTGGCGCCTCTATGGACGCAAGTGGTTCACGAGCGCCGTGACGGCAAACGTGGCCCTCGCCCTCGCCCGGCCGGAGGACAACCCCGAGGGCGGCGAGGGACTCGCTCTCTTTTACGTCCCCATCCGCGACGACGACGGGTTGCGCGACGGCATCTACGTCAACCGCCTGAAGGACAAGCTCGGCACGCGCAAGCTGCCCACCGCCGAGTTGGAGCTGGACGGGGCGG
>CAZSBW010000523.1:0-2378 GCA_964604815.1 uncultured Salinivenus sp.
CGGTACATGCAGCCAACCGAGCACCACTTGCCCGTCGAGGAGTGGGTGGAGCCGGAGGTCTTCGAGTGGTACAAGCAGGTCGGTGAAGAGAAGGGCATCGAGCACGTCGAAAGCAGCCCGCTGACGCGGTCCTCTTACCACGCCGAGGAGCACGTATAACCCAAGTTGCGTGTCATTCAGCCTTCCGAGACGCCGATTTCTTCGAAGGCCGGAAAGGATTTGTTTTCGACCCGGTATATCTTCAAACACGAGGATGGTGTCCGGCGGTTAATCTCGAAAGGTCACAGAGATTCTCAGGATCTCGACCCTCGGCATCTAGGATCTTGGAGATCCGAGATCTCTTTCCCCACACGAGGAATGGGATTTACCGACCTGTGCACGGATCAGTAATTCCCACTCTGCGCCCGAGCCGGACGGAGCCGTCCTACGCCTTCGGGAGGACGGCTCTGCTGCCCCTCCTCGAACCAGAAGACGCTTTCCTGGTCGCAGAAGTCGCCGCTCCCTCGATTGCATTCGGCCGCACCGCACAGCGTCCCCTGTACGCTCAGGCAGGCATTCCGGAGTGCTGGATTGTCAGCCCGAGGAAACCCCGGATCGAGGTCCATCGGTCGCTCGGCGAGAACGGATACGTTGAGACGCAGCCCCGCGACTGCGGACAGTCCGTCTCGGTCCAGGCCTTCCCCGCGCTCAACTCCGTCGTCGTCGATGACCTGCTCGTTGCCCCACAATGACCGGACCAGCCCCTCCTCGCCAACGGCTCCTCCTTCTGTTGATTGGGAGCGTGCTCTGGCTCTTCGGGTCGAGCCCCGTTCAGGCTCAATCCCCGCCCGCCGTCAAAACGGTGAGCGACACCGTCGCCGTGAACCCCTCCGGCCGGCTTGAGGTCGACAATCGGAGAGGACGCATCTCGATCGAGACGTGGGACCGGGACGAAGTCGGCTATCGGGTCCGCATCGAGCCGCCAAACGACGGCGGCGACGTGTCCTTCACGTCGCTCGACGTGTCACACTCGGAAAGTAAAGTGAAACTGGACCCGGATTTCCCGTGGCGCTTCCAGATTCCCGGGTTCATCACAATTTCGCCGGGTGGGGCCGAGCGGGCCGTCCTTCACTACACCATCGCGGTGCCGGCCTCGATTGAGCTTGAACTCGACGCTCATCGTTCCACGATCGACCTGTCAGGCCTGACGGGGCCTGTGGAGATTGACCTCCATTCGGGGTCTGTTACCGGAACCAATCTCAGCGGGGGTCTCAATCTTGAGATCCATTCCGGGAAGACACGACTCACCTACACCCGCTTCACCGCTCCAATCTCCATCGACTCGTTCGACGGGGCCGTCCGCCTTACACTCCCGGCGGGCGTAGGCTTCGACCTGGAGACCCAGCTATCGAGTGCCGACCAACTGACTGCGGGCGAGTCCCTGTCGCTGCCGTCGCCGGCCGAGACCAATTACGAGGGCCCTGTCAACGGCGGCGGGCCGCTCGTTTCGATTGACGCCCCCTCCGGCACGATCGAACTGCGCACGCCCTGATGTCCCGAACGACGAACGGACGGAAGCGCAATTCCCATCTCCGAGTACGTCCTTCCCCCTGTTGCGCCGAATTCGGACGGACTTCCGCCTGAGGTCCGACGTTAGCTTGACCTTCAAGACCTGCCAATTCGGCACTCCTGCTTCAAGGGGAATGGGTGAATACGGGGGCGTCAGCGAAAATGCAGGGAACCGTGAGGACCTCAGCGGGTGGAACTGGCACATTAAATACGCGTCATCCCGCAGTGCTGCCGGATCGAAAAGGGGCTTGCTCCTTCGTGTTCGGGCTGTCACATGAGATGAGGCATTTACAATCCAGACAGGTACAACTACATGGCTAAGGGCAAACTTAAGTTTTTCGATACCTCCCGCGGATTCGGTTTCATCGAGCCGCTCGATGGAAGCGAAGACGTGTTCCTTCACGCGAACAACATTGCCGGCATGACGTCCGGCGGCGACCTGCGAGAGGGACAGACGATTGAATACGAAACCGAGCAGACGGAGAAGGGCCTCAGCGCCCTCAATGCGTCCCCGGCCGATGAAGAAACGAGTGGCGCGCTCTAAGCGCACGAGTCGGGGCTTGATGCTTGAGCCCCGACGCCCATTTCGACATTGGACAGGAAGCCCGTTCCTTCTGGGAACGGGCTTTTCTGTTTGTCCCAGACTGAGATGTCACCGGCGTAGTGGGCTTGCACAACTGGCACCAATTATGCTGGATCGGGGTGCACTTTTCCGCTGCCCACAATCCGTCTGGGCTGCTTCTCTTCTACCGGGTAAGACCCCAGATCGGGGTCTGGGATGCACCGGCTTCGAAAGGAGACGACGCTGCCCGTCGAAAAAGCCTGAGAAG
>CAZSBW010000524.1:0-2373 GCA_964604815.1 uncultured Salinivenus sp.
CGACGCCCTCTTCTGCGGAAAGCAGTCGCAGGACACCGACGCGGGCCTCACCGGGCCGATGCTCGCCGCGCTGCTCGATCTGCCGTACGCGGCGAACGTCGTGGGAATTGAGCCGGACGGCGACGGGCTCGTCGTGGAGCGGCAGGGGGACAAAGGGAGCGAGATGATCGAGCTGCCCCAGCCGTGCCTCGTCACCTGCTCGAACGACATGAACAACCCGCGCATCCCGAAGCTGAAGGGCATCATGGCCGCGAAAAAGAAGCCCGTCGACACGGCGCCCGCGTCCGACTTCGGCGGGGCCGACCGGGCCACCACGACCGTCGTCGGCTACGAGCCGGTGCCGGAGCGCGAGCCGGGGGAGCGGCTGGAGGGGGAGGCGGAGGAGATGGTGCGGGAGGTGGTGGAGCGGCTGGACGAAGAAGCCAATGTTCTCTGAGGCGTGAATCGTGATGAGTGAAGCGTGATCGGAAGGCAGTCTCACGTATCACGCTTCACGCATCATTCCCGGTAATGGATATCGACTACAGTCCCAGAATTCCATGTCAACACTCTTAGCAGTTGTTCTTCCGAGCGACGGCGACATCAAGCGTGCCGATCAGGAGGTGCTGACGCGGTGTCGCGAGCTGGCCGAGGCGAACGGGCTCACCCCCGCCGCTGCGATCATCGCGCCGGACGCATCCGATCACGTCGAGGCCGTCGAGCGCTACGGCGCGGAAGCGGTCTACACGGTCGAAGATCCGATGTTCGGCGATGGTCTTCTGGCCCCGTTGCTTGACGCGACGACGACCGTCATCGAGGAGGTTGATCCTCGCGTGGCGGCGTTTTCCTTCTCCGAAACGGTGGGCGAGTTGCTGGGCGCCCTGGCCGTGCGCACCGACGCGGCGGCGCTTCCGGAGGTCACTTCGTTTGAGCTTGGCGAGGATGGGGGCGTAGACGCCGTGCGCCCCGTGATGGCCGCAAAGGCGATGGCTCGCACGCAGTCCACGACCGACCGCACGCTCGTCTCGGTTCGGGCGGCAGCCTACGAGGCGGAGGAGCATCCGACGGACGCCGACGTGACGCCGGTTTCCTTCTCGTTCGACGAGAGCGACCTGCGGCGCACCGTGCGCGAGACGGTCACCGCCGCGGCGGGCGACGTGGACCTGAGCGAGGCGCGCGTCGTGGTGGCCGCCGGGCGCGGCGTGAGCGATGAGGAGGGGAAAGAACTAATCAAAGAACTGGCCGACGTGCTCGATGCGGGCATCGGCGCCTCCCGTCCGATGGTGGAGGAGGGCCGCTTTCCGGCAACCGCCCAGATCGGGCAGACCGGCAAGGTCGTCGCGCCGGACCTCTACGTCGCCGTCGGCATCTCGGGGGCCATCCAGCACGTGGCCGGCATGAAGGACAGCCGCGTCATCGTGGCCATCAACAAAGACGCTGACGCGCCGATCTTCGACTACTGCACCTACGGGCTGGTGGGGGACCTCTACGACATTTTGCCGCCGTTGATTGACGAGCTGCGGGCCGTTCGGGCGGAGGCGGCTCCGGCGTGAGGAGTGATACGTGAGGCGTGATGAGTGATGCGTGAATCGTGATGAGTGATGCAGGTAATGTCAGACAGGAGCACCCTCACGCTTCACGGATCACGATTCACGGACGGACGATCCAGGGGGATGATTTGCTCATAATCGAGTTTTGAGTTGTAGCATCTGATGGAAGAATCTTTCGACTGCATCATCGTAGGGGGCGGCATTGCCGGGCTGAGTGCGGCGATGGTGCTCGCCCGGAACGACGCGGAGTTTCTCCTGATCGAGCGGGGGGAGGTCAGCGGGTCGAAGAACGTGTCGGGCGGGGTGCTGTGGGGGAAAGACCTGGCGCGGCTCGTGCCGGAGTACTGGACGGACGATAGCGCCGCCTTCGAGCGGTTCATCAATCACCGGCGGCTCACGCTGATGGACGAGACCTCGGCCTTTACCCTCGACTACAAGGCCGACGACTACGCCGAGACGCCGTACATGGGCGTGAGCGTGCTCCGCTCCCGCTTCGACCACTGGCTTGCGGATCAGGTGGAAGACGCAATTGCGGAGAGCGCGCATCCGTACGGGTCCTTTCTCGCGACCAACGTCCGCGTGGATGAGGTGCTGCAGGACGAGTCGGGTCGGGCCACGGGGATCCGGGCTGGCGACGAGACGTTTCACGCCGACAGCGTCATCATCGCCGAGGGCGTAAACAACCTCCTCACCCGTCAGGTGGGCCTGCACGACGAGTACGTGCCCGCCGATCACATGATGGTGGGTGTGAAGGAGGTCATCGGGTTCGACCGGTCGACGCTGGAGGACCGCTTTCAGCTGAACGGCGACAGCGGCATTACCAACGAGTTCGTCGGCGCCGCGG
>CAZSBW010000525.1:0-2354 GCA_964604815.1 uncultured Salinivenus sp.
GGAGCCGTTGTAGAAGTTGAAGACACGGGAATCGGGATCGACCCCAGCTTCTTGTCTCACATTTTTGAGCCCTTCCAACAAGAGTCCAGTGGTACAGCCCGAACGTATGAAGGAAGCGGGCTGGGTCTTTCCCTCGTCAAGCGGTTTACGGAGGGGCTTGGCGGAACGGTCGAGGTGGAGAGCAACAAGGGAGAAGGAACCCGCTTCACGGTGCAACTACCGAACCAAGAGCCGGAGTAGCATTCCATCCCGGGCCGTCGCGTGCCGAATTCCGCGGCAGTGCTTCACGTTCGATCGAGGTGCTCGGTTACGCGCTCCTTCAACTCCTCGTAGGAGGCCTTCCCCTCCCAGAACGCCAGCAGCGTGCCGGTGTCGTCGTAGATGAAAGTGGCCGGTACGGCCCCGCTCCAGTCCTCGTTGAAGTTGTTGACGAACTCCGTGGTGTTGTCGCCGGGCTTGAGGTACGACGTGCCCGTCACGCCGTGCTCGGCCAAAAACGCGACGACCTTTTCTTTTTCGTTCGGAAAGTCGGTCGAGATAAACATCACGTCCACGCCCCGGTCGTCGAGCGCCCGGTCCAGCTTCACGAACGCAGGAAACTCTTCAACGCACGGGACGCACCACGTGGCCCAGAAGTTGACGACCGTCAGGGTCGCTTCCGACTGCTCGACCACGGCCATCGCGTCGGCGTGGGTCACCGTCTCGAGGGTGGGGGCGTCCGCGGCTGAATCCGGAGCGGCCTTCTCCGGGGCGGCCTCTTGCTGAGCACCCTCCTGCTGCTGGGCAGAGGTCGAATGCGAGGAGTCCCCCGAGTCCCCGCATCCCATCAGGGTGATCGCAAGCACGAAAATTGCTGACCAGCGGAGTGCAGTCATGAGCGTCGATTGGAAGATTGGGATCAATCGGGCATCCATCATGCGCCCGTTCCCCCGAATGGTTCCCGACCGTTGTTGCAGCGACCGACGGATCCCAGTCGGGAATCCCCGCCAAACGAATCTTCAATTTCGGAATTTCGGTGCGGCTTCTATAACTTAGCCGTCGGTGAATCGGAATGACCAGCGACGACGGTTTCCAACATGTCTGACGACGTAGAGCTCTCGCGTGCCCAGTGGGGATCGCGCTTCGGCTTTCTCATGGCCATGCTCGGGGCGATGGTGGGCGCCGGCAACATCTGGCGGTTTCCGTACATCACCGGCGAGCAGGGCGGCGGGGCCTTCATCCTGGCGTATCTTTCCCTCCTCCTCATCCTGGCCATCCCGGGGCTTATCGCCGAGGTGGCCCTGGGCCGGTACACCGGGCGGGGCGTCATCGGCGCCTTCCGCGAGGTCGTCGACACCCGCGGGCTCATCGGGCTCGGCGTAGTGGTCCTGCTGGTAAACGTGATGCTGATGTCGTACTACGCCCCCGTCGTGGGCTGGACGCTCTACTACGCGGCCCACTCCCTGCTCTTCACCTTCTCCTCGGCCGGCTTCGACCCCGAAGCATTCTGGGCCGCCTTTCAGGCCAGCACGGTCCTCAACGTGGGCATGCACACACTCGTGATGGCGCTGGTGGGCTTCGTGCTCTACTTCGGCATCCGACAGGGCATCGAGCGGCTGGTCACCTACGCCGTGCCGGGCCTCATCCTCGCCCTCCTCGCCATCACCGTCCGCGCCCTCACGCTCCCCGGCGCATCGGACGGCCTCGTTTTCACGTTTGGCATTGACTGGGCCGCCCTCGCGAACGGCGAAACGTGGGTCACGGCACTCGGGCAGGCCCTCTTCTCGACCGGCCTGGGCTGGGGCATCGCCCTCACCATCGGCAGCTACCTGCCCGACTACGACGACATTCCCATCGGGGGCGGCATCTTCACAGTCATCGGAAACTCCAGCGTCGGCCTTCTCGCTGCTTTCGCCATCTTCCCCATCGTCTTCGCGTTTGACGTGGATCCGGCCTCGGGGAGCGAGCTCACGTTCGTCTCGCTGCCGCAGGTTTTTCCCCAGATGGCCGCCGGGGGCCTTTGGGCGCTCCTCTTCTTCGTGGGCTTCTTTCTGGCTACGTTTACCTCCGCCATTCTCATCACGGAGGTGAGCGTCACCACCCTCAACGAAGAGACGCAGTGGAGCCGGGAGCAGACGGTCGTCGGCGTGTGCGGAATCATCTGGTTGATCGGCCTGGCGAGCGCTTATTCCAGCGCAACGCTGGGCTTTCTGGACTTCGTGTTCGGCAACTTCGGCCTGCCGCTCGCCACCCTCTCCATCATCGGAGTCATCGGGTGGGCTATGAACACCGATGCCCTCCAGGACCTGGGGCCCGAAAAGCTGCGCGTGCTCGAAGTGAACCGGAATGCCAGCCTCTACGTGGGACCGATCTGG
>CAZSBW010000526.1:0-2347 GCA_964604815.1 uncultured Salinivenus sp.
CCCTTTCCCACCGTCGACTCGAAAGCCGGGGCCGTGGCGTGGCCGCTCCTGATTCCGATGGACCCGGACGACCCTGTGGCCGACGTGATGCGCGAGACGCGGACCCGACTGGCCGAGTGGTCGAAGCCCGCGCTCGAACTCTTTGCTCCCGGCGATCCCATCCTCGGCGGGGCACAGGGATTTTTCCGCTCGCTTATCCCCACCGCGAGCGAGCAGCCCGAGGTCACAATCGACGACGCCGGTCACTTTCTGCAAGAAGAGCAAGGGCCGGACATTGCGCGGCACACGCTCGCCTTCATCGACCGAACGGCCTGACTTTCGGGCCTGTCAGGGCGGGGCCGGACGAATTACACTGCAGTAACACGCCCCTCGAATCGTCAATGCCTCGATACAAACCTGCGGGAGCGCGGCGAATTTATGTTGACGTAGTTCCGCAGCTTCTAATCTAAAAACAGCTTTACATGCCTCAGACGCGCGCAACGACACCTAGTGTCTTCAACGAAACGGATGGTTTGGAGTCGCTGGAGGTCGAGCTGACGCCCAGGCAGATCGAGTGGCTTCGGCAGATGGCCGACGAACGAGCTCTTTCCCTCGATCACGTGCTCCGATCCGTAATCACGTCCCAGATTCGGGCGCAGGGGGACTTCGATCAAGAGCCCCCTATGCAGGAAGCGTCGGGCGACGGACAACCGCAGTCCTCTGCTTCTGCAACTGCCCTTCCGGAAGAGAAAACGGAGAACGAGGGAACAGATGACGACTCGCCGAGCATCGTCGACAATCTCCGCTCGGCCAGCGAGCGCCTGCAGGATCTGACGGAGGAAGACGACACCGCCGAAACCCCGGACCCCCACGACACGCTCCACCGCCTGCAGGCCCGCCTCCGAAACGAGTCCGACGCCGACGAGGAGGGAGAGGACGCGTCCCACGGCAGCGTTCTGGTCGACGATCAGACCCAGTCGATGTTCGACATGATGGAGGACGAGTAGAGTCGAATTCACTTCGGAATTCGGGTATGGAAGGTTGGAAGTATGGGCGTTTGGAAGTGTGACGCCTCCTCACCTCCATACTTCCACTCGTCCATACTTCCACCCCCTCGCGAATGCTCACTTCTCCATTCGCTCTTCAGGACGCACCACGTGAACGGCACTGTCGGGCAGGTCTGGTACCCAGCAGCCGTGCGCCCCGGCACAGTCAAAGTCCGCCGGACCTGTCCAGCCCGAAAGGGCGATGGTTGTGATTGCGCCCGCGCCGTGGTTCGCCACCTGATGGAGGGCCGGCGGCGACTCGGCATCTCCCTCCACGCCCCAGTCCGAAATGAGCAGGTTGCCGCCCGGCCGACGGACGATCCCGTCGAAGCGCGCCTCTGCCAGAAGCGTTCGCGTGGAGGCGTCGCGCACCGTTCCGTCGTCGTCGAGTTCGATGGTCCACAGCTGTCCGCCCTGGTCTCCGCCGAACGTCACGGCGTACAGCACGCCTTCGGACGCGTCGTACGCCAGCCCGTTGGCGCCCGGCACGTCCACGTCGAGCACTGTAGCTGATCCGGCCGCCAGGTCTACGCGGTAGATTTTGCCCTGACTGGAGCCAGAGGCGAGAAGGGTTTGGTCGTCCATCACCGCCACGTCGTTGAGGAAAGAGACGCCCTTGTCCTGGAGACTGATCTCGGCGATCTTTGTCCGCTCGCTGAGGTCAAACCCCACGATCCGGTCAATGTCGGCCGTATAGAGCCGCCCGTCGAGCACGACGGTGCCCTTCGGGGCGTGGAGCGTCACCTCGTCCGAGGCCGGCAGGTAGCGCAGCGTTTCGACGGTCCCGTCCGCCGACAGGCGCGCGATGAAGCCGTCGCCGTCCTTCGCCGTGGTGGCCAACTTCTTGCCGACGTTGGCGGCGTAGAACTGGTCGGTGTCCGCGTCGTAGGCCACGCTCTCGGGGTGCATCAGGTCCCCCTCGACCGTGTGCCCGTCCGGCGGCGTCTGGGCGAACGCGGTCCCGGTCAGGAGCAGCAGGAACGCGAGAAGGGAGGAAAAGCGATGGGACGAGTGCATGACTGGCTGGCTCTGTTCGGAGGGGGCGAGTGACGTGTGAACTGCGAGGGCGGTTGTTTCCATCAGTCACGCCTCCCGATTCACGTTTCACGCAGGTAGAAAATATAGTCCGTGGCGGGGGGAGCAATGTCGCCCTCGCGCAGCAGGAGTGCAATCTGGGCCCGGTGGTGCGTGCCGTGGTTCACGACGTGCGTGAGAATGTCGCACAGCGGCGTCTCGAAAGCGACCCCCTTGGAGTTCGTGTAGGAAATCGGCTGGTCGAGAGCGCCCGACCGGTCGTCGAGCACCGTCTGCCAGCGGTGGGT
>CAZSBW010000527.1:0-2346 GCA_964604815.1 uncultured Salinivenus sp.
CACGGTGACGGAGGCCGACTGGCCGCATCTCTGGCTCAGCGAAGGCTTCGCCACGTACCTCACGGGCCTCTACATCGAGCACGCCCGGGGGGAGGCGGCCTTCACGAAATACATGGCGGGGGCCCGCCGGCAAGTCATTCAGTTCCACGAGAAACGGCCCGACACGCCCCTCGTGGACACGACGTTCAGCGACCCCAACGAGCTCCTCAACACCAATCCGTACCAGAAGGGCGCCTGGGTGCTGCACATGCTGCGGCACGAGGTGGGAACGGATACGTTCTGGGAGGGTCTGCGCGCGTACTACGGCCGGTATCGCAATCAGAACGCCAGCACCCGCGATTTTCGTCGGGTGATGGAGGACGTGTCCGGACAGGACCTGAAGGCCTTTTTCGACCAGTGGACACGCCGATCGGGTCATCCCCTCATCGAGGGCACGTGGAAATACGACGCGTCGGCGAACGAGTGCGTGGTGACCCTGCGCCAGACGCAGGATGAAGCGCCCTTCCGGGTCCCGGTCGACGTGGCAGTTGAAACCGACCGGCGGGGCACTACGACGGTGGTGATGCGTGACCGCGAGGCGCGCAGCCGACTGGCGTGCACGCAGGTGCCGTCGTCCGTAACACTCGATCCGTACACTCGACTTCTCGGAGAGCTTTCCATGTAGTGGGCATAGTAAATTTCACTCCTAGAACTTCTCCCTTTGGATTTGAGTGTTGGGGTATTAAGGAATCGGTGCGTTGAGCGTTAGGCGCTGGGGATGGGGGCTGAACGAGCGGATGGATTTGATCTTGGGGGAAGTGCCCCGCCCTGATCGATGTCGCGATCATTCGTCGGAGGTAACATTGTGCGTTTCTTTTTCTGCTGTTTTGCCACGGGCCGCGTCCTGCTTCTCGTTGCGGCGGCGGGGCTCCTGGCCTCCACGGCCGGTGCCCAGCCGAATCCGCCGGAGCCCCCGAGCCGGAACGAAGCCGCCGTGCGGGCAACAATCGACGCGCTTTTCGACGGCATGCGGGCGAGCGAGCGCGCAGCGGTGCGGGAGGTCTTTCATTCCGACGCGCGCCTCCATACGGCGTTGGGGCCGTCGGATTCGACGGCCGTGCAGGTAACGTCGGTCGATGAATTCGTTGCGGCCGTCGGGCAGTCCCAGGATAAGGTGTGGGACGAGCGCATCTGGGACGTGGAGATTCAGATCGACGAGCCGCTCGCCAGTGCCTGGGTACCCTACGCCTTCTATCTCGGGGACGAGCTCTCGCATTGCGGCGTCAATGCCGTGCAGTTGGTGCAGGGCGAGGACGGCTGGAGCATTCTGCAACTCACCGACACGCGGCGGCAGGACTGTGACGTGCCAGATGACGTGCGTAAGTAGGGGACTTGGCTCACGTTTGGCCGACGAAGGGAGATTTCAGTGCGCCTGGTCGTTCCTGCTGCCGTGAATTCGAGTCATGAGGGTCTCTTTTTGAAGGCGGTCGCAAGTGCCTCCATGGCACGAAGGAATTTAGCTGCCCTGCTCATCCGTGAGAGACGGAAAAAGGGGCGGGAGGGTCCGAATCTGCGCCCATCCCTCGTCCTCGGCCACACGCTCAACGTCAATGGAGTGGAAGTAGCGGTCGAGCACGGCGTCGCGCTCCTGGGCCAGCGGCGGTGAGCAATGGTCTTCCTCCTCCCAGACGACCCGCCCCTTGGGCCGACGGCGCGCGTTGCGCAGGCTGTTCGTGATCGTAGGACCGAAGGGACGAAGGTCGACGAAGGCCTCGGTCGCGAGCTTCTCCTTGAGCTCATCGAGTCGCTCGTCTTTCGGGGTGCCTTCTACCAGATAGAAGGCCATGGGACGGCGTCGGTCTGTTCGGGATTCAACGTGCTGCGTGCGGCGCACCGAGTGCTCACGGACCGGATCGCGCGCCCCACTCCTTGAGAGTGAACGTTACCCATCGAGGCCGAGCCGGTCGCGGAGCAGGGCGTCGAGGCGGTCGTGGGTGTCGTTGTCGCGGATGTTGAAGGCGGGCAGGTCGGTAAGCTGGTCGAGGAGCGCGATGCCCGCCGCCGTGTTGGTGGCGATGCCCGTCACGAGGTCGGGCGACAGCATGGCGAAGGCCTCCTCCACCCCCAGCACGGCGTACGGGTCGGACGCGCAGAGGACCGTCATGGCCAGGGCGTCCTGCAGCTCCTCCACGGCCATGGAGCCGTTGTAGGGTTCGAGCGGGGAGGCTCCGATCTCGACGACGGCCACGTCGGCCGGGCGCTGGGCCATCCGGGACAGCAACTGTCGCACTGCGGAGCGGTATTCGTCCCGGGGCACGACGGTGGAGGGCAGGCCCACGTTCATGAAGTCGAGGCCCCAGTCCGCCC
>CAZSBW010000528.1:0-2346 GCA_964604815.1 uncultured Salinivenus sp.
ACGACAAGTTCGTGATCATGTACTCGGGCAACGCCGGGCTCGGGCACCGCTTCGACGAGGTGTTGGCGGCGATGAAGCATTTCGACGACCATCCGGCAGTCTAAAACTACTTCCTCCTTCACATTCGTTCAGTCGGGACGCCGGACTGGTGGGCGTCCGGGTACCGCGTCGGAATATACGCCTTGTCCAATTCCAACGCTGCATCGATGAGGTCTTCGGGGACCTCGTGTTCCTCGGCGAGGGCCTGTAGCAGGTCCGACACGGAGCGCCCCCAGGCTTCTCCTCCCATCTTCTGGAAAACGGCCTTCGCCGCTTTCTCTGCTGCCTGCTGGGAAGAAAAGCACACCCATTCATAGAAGCCTCCCTCGAGAGCATGGCGGGCATACTCAAGATCTGAGTGGGCCTGGGAACTCCAGTCGGCGCTCCGCTCCATCGGAGGGAAGCGTTCTCGAAGGCATGAAGCATTTTCTACACGGTCCCTTCGTCGTCAAGATCCAAATGGGGAATCTTTCGCGTCCGGTGGGCCTACGAGATGGATGCGTTTGACGCTTGCGCCCTTCCCCCTACCAAATCAGACCGAGAAATGCACCTCGACTCTGAAGACGCCGAAATCTACGTCGTCGTCCACCGGGGCATGGTGAGCGGAGCCATCTGGAGTCACCTGGAAGACGCCGGCTACAACCACCGGGCTGAATAGGCCGAGTGTCCGACCCTGGGGCGCCGCTTAGCCCAAAATTCGGAAGGCTTGGTCTCTGCCCTGTCCACAATCATGCAGTAGATGCATCCGGCCTGTGAGGAGAAGCGGTATGGGATCCCCGCCGTCACGTACGTGGACGGCACCGGGCGGCTCCATGCCGTGGGGAAGGACCGAAACCCGGCGTATAACACGCTCATCTCTGCCGTCGCCGAGAAGACCGTCACGACGGTCGTCTTGAGCACCGGCTTCAACGAGAACGAGCCGATCGTCGAGTCGCCGGAGCAGGCGCTGGACTGGTTTTTCCGGACTGACATGGACGCGGCGGTGGTGCAGAACACGCTCGTTCAGCGCCCCGATGCCGACGGTGGTCGGCTGAGGAAGTAGTTTTAGACTGCGGCAGGCGGTGGGGGTCGCCTCAAAAGTCAGTAAGTGGGCCCTCCTGGATTTGAACCAGGGACCTCTCGCGTGTGAGGCGAGCGCTCTAAACCGCTGAGCTAAGAGCCCAGAACCGAAGTGTGTTGAAAAACCGAGTGCGACACGCAGAGTGCCTTCTCGCACGTCAAAACCGTACGAACACCGGTCACGGAACCCCAATGGTCGTGAGGGGCGATTGACGCCGGGCGGAGTCCGACGGGGAAAACGCCCCGACGGATTGGGATCGGGGCCCGTCGAACGGGTCTACCAACGGGGCCTGGGACGGCTGTACTGCCGGGAGGGAGCGGGCCTTCGTCGCCCCGGGCGTCTTGAAGTGAGAGCTCTTCAAAGAGGGGTTAACGACGTTTGCCCCCACGAGAAAGCCGACGACGAGAGCCACCGCTGCGACGGAGACGAGGCTGAGCGCAGTCGTGGTCCGATCATGAGTGGCCTCAGACGACGGCCCGGATGAGGCCCCGTCAGTTTCCACGTGCCGGCACACGTCCGTTTCTACGCTGGCCGGAGACGCGTCTGGAGGGCCGAAATTGCCGAGGAGCTCGCGGGTTTTCTGGAGCCGCTTTACGTGCGCCTTCAAGTCCGGGTTCGCCTCCACGTACTGCTCGAAGACCGCTTCGAGGGAGGGATCCATCGTGCCGTCGACGTATTCGCACAGCCACTCGTCGAGCCATTCGTAGGCGGGCTCGTCTCCGTCGTCCGGCACGTTGCCCTCAAAGGGCGTCTCGGAATTCATGGCCAGTCACCGGATGTCCGTCACGTCGTCGGGGCTCTGCCACAGCCGAGCCCGCCGACTGTCATCAAACTGCGATCTGGGAAAAGGTATGTCCCGGGGGGGCATTTGTTTCTCCGAGCAGGACCGTCGTCAGGCCGCCGCGACTGGGCGGTCCTCTGGGGGAAGGAGACGACGCAGGAGGAGGGTCAGGATGAGGGTGGCGTTGCGCGACGAGCCGCCCTTGAGCTCGTAGTCGGCCGCGAGGAGGGTGGCGTAGGCGTCGGCGATGGACGTGCGGGTGTAGCGCTGGGCGGCCTGCTTGTACTCGTCCGCAAAGAAGGGAGGCACCCCGATGTGGTTTGCCACTTCGTATTTGTTTTTCCGCTGGGCCTCCGGCGATTGCAGCTTCCACAGCTTGTCGAAGTAGCCGTTGAGCACCGCCACCATCATGATGGCCTCACTGCGCGGGTTGGAGGCCTGCTGCAGGATGCGCTCGGCAATGCGC
>CAZSBW010000529.1:0-2337 GCA_964604815.1 uncultured Salinivenus sp.
TCGCCCTGCCGCTCGATTTGCGTCACGAGCGAACGTTGATTAATCTAATAGGATGTATATTCTATCGCACCGGTTACTGTGTCAATGTCTTCTTCTGCCCCCAACGCTGACCCTACGGATTCCTCCTCGGTCGAAGACGCAACAGCGTCCGGAGAGCACCGCAGCAAGGTCACCGTGGGAATTCACTTCGCAACGAACCGACGGGGGCGGCTTCGAGCCCGCCTGCTTCGCACGCGGGCGGGAGAGGATAAAACGGATCTTTCGGAACTGACGGACGGATTTCCGCCGGAGGAGGTCTTGGTGCAGGGGCGCATTCAGACGCATCTCAATCTGAATGCCCTCTTCGCAGAGGGGCTCTTTGCCGATCGCAGTCTCGACGAGCACGAACTACGGCGCCGAGCGGTCGAGTCGGTCGATCGCATCCAACGCGAGGACGCCACTCTGCTGCAGGACGGGGAGCCGCTCGACGCGGAGCCGACGTACGACCTCGGTCTCGATCCCTCCGACGAGCCCCCCCTCCCCGACGGGGTGCGCGTGGCCATCCCCTTCATTACCGATCACGGGGGGGCGGTCTGTGCCCGCCTCGATCTGGACGAGAACCTTCGGGACACCACAGAGGTCGACAGCCTCGAAGACGCATTCGAATCGGGAAAAGCCCTGGTCCGGGGCAAGATTCGCGCGGACGTCGATTTGGAGGCGCTCTTCGACGCCCGCATCGTCGAAGGCGTCGTCGATCCGGGAACGATGTACATGCCCCCAACCTCGGAAGCTGAATGATCGTGCGTTCCTTCCTCTCGTTCCTCCTTCGTTCATGCGCTCGTTCTCTCGTCTCGCCCACCGAAGCAGCCTGCTGCTCGTTGCCGTCCTGCTCGTGAGCGTGGGCGGAGGGGACGGCTCAGTCGTTGCCCAGCGGGCGCCGGATCCCACTACGAGGGGCGCGGACCAAACTACACAGGTGTCCCTTCCGGCGCCCGCCCACCTCGACACCCTCCGGGACTACATTGGCCGTACGTGGTCGACCCTCACCCGCTCGCACGACGACCTGCTGAAGGCCCTGCCCGATGAGAAGATCGACCATGGGCGCGGCACGCCCTGGCCCCTCTAGGTGGCCGCCAGCGAAGATACCGCTGCCGTCCGGGCTCGTCTCGACCGGTCCCTGAACGAGGAGGAGTGGACCCAGGTCGACCTGCGCGTGCTTCCCGAAAATCCCCGGGAGCACATGGAGGAGATCGATCCGCACGGGTTGCTCTACCTGCCGCATCCGTACGTCGTCCCCGGCGGCCGCTTCAACGAAATGTACGGCTGGGACAGCTACTTCATCACCATGGGATTGCTGGAGGCGGGCCGCGTAGAGCAGGCCAAGGACATGACCAGCAACCACCTCTACCAGGTCCGGCACTACGGGACCGTCCTCAACGCCAATCGGACCTACTACCTCACGCGCTCGCAGCCGCCGTTTCTCGCGACAATGGTGCGCGACGTGTTCGAGGTCACCCGCGACACGACGTGGGCTGCCAACGCGATTCCCGCCCTCGAAACGTACTACGAATACTGGACGACCGGCCCCCACCGGGCCGGCGACACGGGCCTCTCGCGGTACTACGGGCTGGGCGACGGCCCGGCGCCCGAAGTGGTGGCCGGTGAGAGGGACACCCAGGGCCGGACCCACTACGATCGCATCCGGGCGTACTACCGGAAAAATGACGTTTCCGCCTACGACGAATCCCTCTACTACGACGCCGATGCGGACACCCTCACGTCGGTCTTCTACAAAGCCGACCGCTCGATGCGCGAGTCGGGCTTCGACCCGTCCAATCGATTCGGGCCGTTCAACGTGGGCATCGTCCACCACGCCCCCGTCGGCCTCAACAGTTTCCTCTACCGGTACGAGCGCGACGTGGCCGCCCTCCTGCGTGTCCTCGACCGCCCGGCCGCCGCGCAGCGGTGGGCCGAGCGAGCCGATCAGCGCAGGGCCCTCATGGACGGGCTCATGTGGGACGTTGAGGAGGGCCGCTACCGCGACTATAACTTCCGCACGAAGACGAGAAACGACTACCACTTCGCAACGGCCTTTGCGCCGCTCTGGGCGGGGCTGGCCTCCGACAAGAAGGCCGCTGCCATCGCCGGGCGCCTCTGGAAGCTGGAGGCGCCGGGCGGCCTGCTCACCAGCACCAGCGCCAGCGGCAACCAGTGGGATGCCCCTTTCGGCTGGGCGCCGCTCCAAGTGATCGCCGTCGGTGGGTTGCGCCGCTACGGCTACGACCGAGCGGCCGACCGCCTTGCGGCCAAGTTCGTGGGCCTGGTGAGCAAGGAGTTCCAGGAGCACGGCGTCATCCT
>CAZSBW010000530.1:0-2333 GCA_964604815.1 uncultured Salinivenus sp.
CGTGATCGACCTGGGGCCGGAGGGGGGACGGGCGGGCGGCGAGGTCGTGTTCGCGGGGACGCCGGAGGCGCTGGCCGATCCCGACAGCGGTCGAGGACATGGCGCCGACACGCACACGTCCGCCTATCTGCGCGAGGAGTTGGAACGCACCCGGGCGGCGGCGGAGGGCGGCGGCGAAATTGCGACGGTCGGGGCGAAGGTGTACGACGCCGCCGAGGAGGACGTGGCCGCGTAGGTCCCTCTTTTCTCAGTTTCGGGAGTCCAGAAAGTCGCTCGGATGAACGGCCCTTTCGGGAAAGTTCGCCAGCACTTCTCCGTCGTGGGTCACCAGAGGCACGTCGAGCTGCTGGGCCACGGCCGCGTACTGTGAGTCGTAGGCCGTACAGCCCGAGTTGACGGCGAGGCGAAGAACCTTTGTTGGGGCGACCTCGTAGCTCCGATCGGCAATCAGGTCTTCAGCCACGTCAATGTGCTCGAACGCAAGGTCCAGTCCGAACGCTCCCTGCCGGACGTGAAGCCAGAGCACATTCAAAAACTCGGATCGCCACAGGAGCGGGGCAGCCCAGACCGGATCCTTCTGCCGGACCGCGACGACTTCCTCCGTGAACTCGCCCATACCGATACGTGAATAAGTCTGTAAAGATGGTTTCGGGTATGACGATGCACGGTCCTCATCCACCGCGCGAGACGATTTACGTACTTTCTCACGGATCGGTAATCGTGAAATAGCTGATGAGCGAGTTGTCAGCAACGATCATGTTAAAGTGCGGAAATGAGGGGCAGCAACGGCAGAACCGACCTCTGGTTACGCACGACCCCGTCGAATCGCCTCCTGACGCGTCTCCTCAGAGAGGTGAGCAGGCGTTTGCTCGCGGAGCCGTTCCGCCCGGCGGTGGAGATCCTCTTCCTTCGTGGCGCGCTCGCCGAGGGCGCGTTCCAGAAGCACCGTCACCTCCGCCGCGATTGAACGCCGGTTGGTGTGCGCCTGTGACTTGAGCTTTTCGTACAGGTCATCGGGAAGGTTTTTTACGGTTAAATTAGCCATGGGGGATCTTCATTCGTTGGAGACGGACGAAACGCTACATGCAGTTTGCATGCAGAACGCATGTAAATGCGCGACTGTTCGGAAATTCCATCGATTCCCCTCGCGGATACATTTTGATCCGGAAAAGTATACCACCTTGCGGTCTACGAGTGCGCTTCTGACGATTCTCGCTTCCGTTCCGACTCGGCATGTCCGACGCGTCTGATCGTCCGCCAATTGCCCTGCCCGATGAGACCCGCCTGCGGGACGAGTACCGCGTAGGGGCAGTTCTTGGAGCCGGCAGTTTCGGCATCACCTATCGCTGCCGCGACGAGCACCTCGACACCGCCGTCGCGATCAAAGAATACTATCCCCGCCACCTCGCCGGACGGGCCGACGGCTCCTTCGACGTACGGCCCCACACGGACGAGGACACCGCCGACTTTGAGGACGGCCTCCAGCGGTTCATGGAGGAGGGGCGCACGGTGGCCCGCTTCGATCACCCGAACGTGGTGGACGTGAAGTCCTACTTCGAAGAACACGGGACGGGGTACCTCGTGATGGACTACTACGAGGGTCAGTCGCTCCACGACCGGCTGGCGGCGAACGGCGGTCGACTTCCGGAAGAAGAGGCCCTCGGGTACATCCTGGACGTTTTGAGGGGACTTCAGCCCGTTCACGAAGAGGGCGTCTTACACCGCGACATCGATCCGCAGAACGTCTACCTGCGGGCCGGCGGCAGCCATCCCGGCCGTCGGGCCATCTTGATCGACTTCGGGGCGGCGCGAGAAGCGGTGGGACAGCGCAGCCAGAGCCTGTCGGTGATCCTGAAGCCGGGATACGCGCCCCCCGAGCAGTATCGGACGAGGGGCAACCACGGCCCCTGGACGGACCTCTATGCCTGTGCGGCGACCCTGTATAAGTCCCTCACTGGCCTGAAACTGCCGCCGGCGACGGATAGAACGAAAAAAGACGAGCTGGTCCCACCAAGAGAGATCAATGGCGAGATTTCGCTTGAAACGGATCTAGCCGTGCGGAAGGGCCTAGCCCTCGATCCGGCGCGGCGCCCGGCATCGGCCGAGGCGTTTGCGGAGCTGCTTCGGCAATCCCCTTCCTCTGATGGGCCGGTCGAGGACACGGAATGCCGGACGGAAAAGCGCGGCGACGAGACCGCCGAATTGGACGCGCCTTCTCAGACTGAGAAGACCGTTGCTACAGAAGGCACGTCCACGGCAGGGAGACCGGTGGAAGGGACCGTTTCCACTAGCGAAGCTGCGGAGGAGGGGGCTCAGAGGGAGGCGGTAGCGGT
>CAZSBW010000531.1:0-2331 GCA_964604815.1 uncultured Salinivenus sp.
GTGCAGCCGATGGACTTGGTAACCTCCTGCTCAATCTTCTCGCCGTTCGCCAGCGCCTCGATCGCCGTCATGATGTAGCGCTCCTCCACGGCACTCGCGTCGCGCGGGCTGTCGTCGATCGCGCCGCGGTACACCAGCTCCATGTCGCCGTTGAGGAGGAAGAGATCCGGGGTCTTCGTCGCGCCAAAGGCGCTTGCCACTTTGGCTCCCTCGTCGAGGACGTAGGGGAATTGATAGTTCTTCTTCTCGGCGCGAGCCTTCATGTCCTCCATACTCTCACCGTCGTCTCGAATAGCGGCGTTCGGATTGATGCCGATCATGCCGATGTCGTGCTGCGCGGCCTTCTTGGCCACGTCGTTGTAGCGGTTCTCCCAGGCCTTCACCCAGGGACAGGTGTTGCAGGTAAACATCACGAGGAGGCCGTTCTCCTTCGCGGCGTCGGCCAGGGTGTGGGCCTCTCCGTCCGTGTCCATCATCTTCACGTCCGTCATCGGCGCCGTGCTGCCGATGGACAACTTGTCGGCAGGCAGCGCGAACGCAGCGAGGACGAGCGTCGCCAGGGCGAGAATGCCAGTGGTGCGAGTCGTGGTCATGGTTGAGGAGAGCAGTTTTGAGGAAGGCATGAATGGAAGACGAGGATCCAGGTCTCAGGATCTGGAAGCCGACGTCACAAGTGGATGTTCCGGGCTGCCCGCCTCGAGAACCATTCATTGCAGGACCGTCAGGAATCTCTGTGCTCCCGGGTTTTTCGCTTCGGCGACGTTCCGGTTGGGCTGTCCGGGCCGGCACGGTCTCTCAGGTCATAACGTTGAACACGCCCACCGTCTCCAGCGCGACGAGAACGAGAAAAGCCCCGTAGAGCACGAGGAGGCCCCCCGCCTCGGCGCGCTCCAGCGACTCGTTGGTGCGCAGGATCACGAAGAGCGCGATGGTGGCAACGGCGAGAATGCCCATCATGGGCACGGCCGCCGAAAAGTTGATGGTCGAGGACCCGGCAATGAGAATGCCCACCGGCACGGCCACCAGCAGGTCGAAGATGTTGCTGCCCAGCACGTTGGCGAGGCTTACGGTGCCGCGTCCCCCGTGGGCCGCCCGCACGCTCACGAACATGTCCGGCAGGCTGGTGCCGGCGGCCACCACGGTGAGCCCCCACAGAAACGACGGGGTGTTGAACAGCTCCCCGAAGCCGACGGCCGCTCGCACCAGGCCCTCGGTCCCCGCCAGGATAAGAAGCAGACTGGCCCCGAGTTGGAACCACTCCCAAAGCGGGTTGAGGTCGGGAGCGGACGTCTCCGTGACATAATCGCGCGCCGCCAGGAACTGCAGGTAGAGATACAGCCCGTAGAACATGAGCGGGATAACGGCGAGGGGGCGTGTCATGAGCCCGACCCGATTGGGGGCGGCCACCGGATTGTAGAGGGCCGCCAGCGCAAAGGTGAGCATCAGCACCGCCACAGACGTGACGTAGAACTGCACGTCTTTGAAAACGAGAAGACGCCCGGACTCCATGCGCCCGCCGACCAGTCCGGACACGCCCGGAATGATCAAGATGTTGAACAGAGCCGAGCCGACGACCGACGACACGCCCAGGTCAAAGGTGCCGTGCAGCAGCGTGGCCAGCACCGTGCTCGACAACTCCGGAAAGCTGGATCCCACCGCCGTAATGACGGCCCCCTGTACGACGGCCGGCAACTGGTGGTAGGCGGCGAGGCGGCGGGAGGCCCCCTCCAACATCCCACTTCCGAACCAGCAAATGGCGGTCCCGCCGGCCACGTATCCGAGATACACTAGTAGCTGCATGCCTAAAGGCCCGTCGCTCCGTGTGTCGAGAGGTGGAGATGCACGCTGATGATTTTGTACCTTGCCGACCGGCGTCTGTCTGGAACGTCCCGGACGCCGACAGTGGACTTGCACAGCTGATGACCCAGGGATCGCCGATTGCGTGCCGAGGCCGTCTTCTGTCGCCTCATCGTGGAAGTGTGCGTCGACCGGGAAGCGAAAATGCCGATTCCATCCCCGTCGAGTCCCATGCGAACTCGGCGGAGCCGTTGTGCAAAGGATTTCGCACGACAACACCCCATAATAATAAAGAAGCAACCCGACAAACAATCATGATCCAACTCGACGATCGTCGCGCCCACCCCTTCCTCGACGACGAGGCCTTCGAGGCTCTCTGGCCCGAGGTGCAACGTGCCCACGAGGACGTGCTCAACAAAACGGGAACCGGCAGCGACATGCTGGGCTGGCGCGACCTGCTGCTCGACCCGGACGACGCCCTGCTGGAAGACGTCGAAACGACCGCCGCCCGCCTCCGCCGCGACGCCGACGTGC
>CAZSBW010000532.1:0-2326 GCA_964604815.1 uncultured Salinivenus sp.
GCGCGTAGGCCAGCCGCTTGGCGACGAACGTTTTTCCCACGCCGGGCGGGCCCTGCAGAATGACGTTCTTCCGCGTGCGAAGCGCCTGCAGCCAGGACGTGAACGCCTCGCGGGTGTGGAAGAGATCGTCGGTGGCGTCGTCCACGGTGTAGGTGGGCGGTGGGCCATCCGAGCCGGCATTTGCGACCTCTGCCCAAGACGGAAACTTGTCTGCGCGTTCCGTCAGGCCGTAGAAGAGCGGGTGGACGTGCATCAGGTCGGTGAGGGGCAGGTCGTAGCGGCGACGCAGGCGGCGGTGCACGTCGCCGTAGAACCGGCTGGTGTGCACGATGCGTTCGGCCTCGTCCGAGGACGACACGACGTGCTCCGGTCCGAGCAGGGCGGAGGCGGCCGCGCGGTAGACCGACGGCTTGCAGAAGGCGTGCGTGGCGGGGGCGTTCATGGCGAGGAGGTAGCTGGCCACCGTGCCGTTGAGATTTCCCTGGTCTGCCGCGTCCCCCCATTCCAGCGCCCGCTCAATGCGGTCGGCGACTGGCGCGTCGCCCCGAAGCAGGTGCTCCACCTCGTCCCGGACCGTGCCGGGATCGGTCGTGTCCACGAGCGTCTTCGCGTCGTCGAGTTCGCGCCAGGCCAGCAGGTTGACGTGCGCGTCGAGCGCCGCGAGCACGGACTCGCCCGGGTTCTCGTTCAGCGCCTCGGGCGTCAGGTGCGGCTGTGCGTCCGGAATGATTTGGGCGTGGATGTAGTGCTCGGCGCCGCCCTCATCGAACAGTCCGTTTTCCACGGCAGGCCGGATCACCTGCTTGACGGCTGTGTCGAGGAGGTCGTCGTCAATGGGAAGTTGCTCCCGTCGACCGGTAGCAGCCAGACCATCGAGTCCCAGACGAATCTCCAGGTCATTTCTCATCGTCTCGTATTCAGTGATCTCCGTCAGGGTCTTTTGAGGAAGAACACGCGGCTCCGCACGCCAGTTGTCCTGCTCCTTTTTCGCTTGATTCCAGGCCGGTCGTGGTCGAGATCGGGGAGCTGTCGTCCACTCTCCCGTTACAATCCACTCGATGTCGCGGACGTGTCGATTCTTCTCCTTGCGCTCCGGTTCGAAGCGGTACGCAGACGTGACGACGCCCGCGCCGAGAAGAGATGTCGTTCCTCGCTTGACGATGATGAGATCCCCTTCTTGAATTTCCTCAACGAACTCCCAGCACGCCTTGGCGGAGTTTCTCGGAGTGTCGGACCGATCAGTACGTTCAGACAACTCATTCTCAATTGCTGATCGGCTGTCGTACTGACGAAGGTCACCGAGTTCATCCCATCCGATCGAAATGATGTTTTGGACCTTCCAATAGTCCCAAAACTCTGCCTTCCTTCCCGGGGCCAAGAGCCAGACACGCAGTGGACCTTCGAGCTTGGATTTTTCCTCTTGGACTTCTCCCTCAAACAGCTCTTCCCGCTCCTGATAGAGCCAGTTGAAGAACTGATCGACCTCCAGCCGGACCGGCATGTCTGTTCGGGAGCCGACAACCTCCTGGTACCGTTCCACGACCGGTTCGGTCGCTTCCGTGAACACTCGAAGCTCCTCGCCAGGCATATCCGTATTCTCGACTCCGGTCTCGATACCAATTGCCTGAGCCGCCGCTACGGCTCGATCGTTGCACATCTGATACTCCTCGGCAAACAGCAGCCCGGCCAGTTCGCCCAGAGCGCTTCCTTTCACGTAATCAATCGCGATCTCCGAATCCTCAACGAGCCGATCCAGACGTTCTGGCAAGGGGGGCCCGCCTCGTGCGAGATACTCGAAGCTGTTTCGATAATGCTCGATGGAATGGTTTGGCTCACCAAACGCCTTCGCGTGGGCAATTGGTGGATGCTGGAGGGCATAAATGTGCTGTCCCAATTCCTGGAAGTCCTCCCACTCTGCCGACTGAAGGTGCTCCGGCTCGAAGAAGTCCTGGATGAAGGCGTAGTTCTCGCCTACGTTGGTGCGCTCGGCGAACCAGGTGTCCGCCACCGCCGAGAATTCTTCCAGGAGGGACCGAAGCGTGCTCATGAGACGCGTGAATTGGGCAGTTGAAATGTGTGAGCGTCTGGACGTGAACGCTTTTCGTGGGATGCCGAGAGCCATGTACGGGGCCAACGAGGAATTGATGTTGTTCGCGGAGAGGCGTAGTGAGCGCCGGGTTCCCACTTGCGGAAGCGGTTCCCTTCACCGTTTCTTCGCCGCTCTGCTCGTCTTCTGCGTTGACTTTGCCCCGGTCGGCGCATACCCTTGGGGGTACTTATGACGTACTGTTAGACCTACATTCATCCAGAAGGGTGGAGGGAGCAG
>CAZSBW010000533.1:0-2325 GCA_964604815.1 uncultured Salinivenus sp.
GGTGATTTCGGGAGTGTGACTGTGACCCAGACGGGGTTGTCTGGCACCAACCTTGAGCTTCGGGTTACGATGGAGAACAATTCAGGTAGCGAGCAGCTGCGACTGGACGACGTTCAGGTGACGGACCAGACGAACCCAACGGTGCAGTTCACCTCCTCGGGGACCACGCTCATGGAGGATGACGGATCGACGACGTTGACCGTCGAGCTTCAGAACGCAGACGGCTCACAGGTGGACGCAGACGTGGCGTTTCAGTCGGGGACCAGTTCCGCGTCTCGCTCCGACATCGATGGCTACAGCGACCAGACTATCACCTTCAGTGGTAGTGCCTCGAACGGGGACACGAAGGACGTGACGGTGAACCTCACCGACGACAGCGAACAGGAGGGAGAGGAGACCGCCGAATTCGCCCTCACGAACGTGTCGAACGGGGAGTCGACGGGCGGTCCCTTCACGCTTACCATTGTCGACACGGAGGTCGTGATCAATGAGGTGCTGGCTGACCCGCCAACGGGATCTGAGGGAGACGCGAACGGCGACGGGACTCGAAGTGCGTCCGACGATGAGTTCATTGAGATCTACAACAACAGCGGCTCCCAGTTGGACCTGGGCGGGTTTTCGCTGGGGGATGACGGCAGCAGTACGCGGCACGATTTTCCGCAGAGCACGGTTCTTGATCCGGGCGAGGCGGTGGTCGTCTTCGGTGGGGGATCGCCCGCTGCCTCCATCCCGGGCATCGTGCAGACCGCCACTGACGGACGACTCAGTTTAAGCAATGGCGGCGATGATATTCTCGTCAGCGACGACTCGGGTAACCCGTATCTGACGTTCTCTTATGGTTCAGAAGGAGGGAACGACGAGTCTTTGGCCCGCGACCCGGACTTTACGGGGGACTTCGTGAGACACTCCAACGCCTCGGGGGCGGACGGAGCCATTTTCTCGCCCGGGGAACAGGTTGGTGGTTCTCCGCTCCCCGTCGAGTTGACGTCCCTTAGGGTCCTCGCCACTCAGGGAGGGGCCCGCCTCACGTGGCAGACCATCTCAGAGACGAACAACACCGGGTTTGCCGTCCAGCACCGCGCGCCGGGCGCGGAGGGCTGGACCGAGCGCGGCTTCGTGGAGGGGGCAGGGACGACCACGCAGTCGCAGTCCTACCGCTTCACGACCGACGCGCTCGCGGGCGGCACGCACACCTTCCGCCTCAAGCAGGTGGACACGGACGGCACCGCCCACTTCAGCGAGCCGCAGACGGTAACGATTCGGGCGGAGGCGGGCCTCGCCCTCTCGGGGCCCAACCCGCTCCCGGCGGGACAGACCGCCGAGCTGCGGGTACAGGTCCAGAAGGAGCAGTCGGTGGAGGTGGCGCTCTACGACGTGCTCGGCCAGCGCGTCCGCACGGTGAGCACCGATCGAGCGGCGCCCGAGCAGCCGGTGCGTGCCACGATCTCGACCGAGGGGCTGGCCAGTGGCGTGTATTTCCTTCGGGCGTCCGGATCGTCGTTCCAGGATACGCAGAAGGTGACCGTCCTTCGGTAGGAGCGGTCGCTCGTACCGGGAGGTAATACAGACGGAACTGGAGGATTGCCTCCGTTCGCCCCGCCCCTGCAACTGCGGTGCGCGGCACCCGTCTCCCGTGGGCTTCGAGTCGTCGGGGGACTCTCATGCAAGCAAGAGCGGGCTACCCCTCCGGAACGGCGTCCACGTCGATGCCCACGGCCTTCGGGTAGCACACGTAGGGCTTGACGACGAAGCTCGTGAGTTCGGAGATCGCCGCCGTATCCGCCATTTCCGAGAGCTCACGGACGTTTTCTTCGCGGTCCAGGATGCCGATCATTTCGCGATTGCTGTCGTAGGCGGTGTGATGGGAGGCGTCCACCGTCAGGTAGTGGCGCGCTGCGTCCCAGGCCTCGGTTTGGGCGGCGAGGTTCTGCTCCACGAGCCAGTCGGCCACCTGCTGCCGCCAGGATTCCCGCTGGGGGGCGCTCGGCTCCCGGGGGAGGAAGGTCACGCGAAAGAAGTCGCGGTTGATGTAGCGGCGGCAGAGGTCCGAGAGCACCGGGTCGTCGCCCCGCCGCCACTGCTTGAGGCTGAAGAGGACGTCGGTGTCGTCGATCTGGAGGTAGTGGTCCCGCACCGTGGGATCGTCGATCTGGTCGGCGTGCACGTCGTGCCGCAGGAAAAAGAGGAGGGGGCGGGAGCCGCGCAGGAGCCAATCCGGGGAGGCGGCACCGGACCGGAGGTGCTCCTGGGCCCGCCGCAGGATGCCGCGCAGGAGCTCGTCGCCGGCGAGGACGGTCTTGTGCAGGTAGACCTGCCAGTACATGA
>CAZSBW010000534.1:0-2322 GCA_964604815.1 uncultured Salinivenus sp.
CCGACTCGCGGGCGGTGACCGACGCGTTGGCGATGACGGGGTCCTGCGTGGGGAGGCGTTCGGTGGTGGGCATCGTTCAGGGGGCGGAGACGGTTGAGAAGAGAGAGCCTTCGATTGCTGACATCGTGTAGGAGTGTGGGGAGCGTCTTCCTCGGACGAGTGTGGCGTTCATTCACAAATCGGTATATGCCGAGCAGCGGGGATTGATGCCCGTTTGGACACGTTGAGATGACGCCCAAGTAAAATGAACACCGGCTCGCTACCACGCTTCGAGTTTTGGTGAGCGTCTGTGCGAGTCGGGGAGGGAGGAGTTCCTTCGGTTCAGTCGCGGGTAAACAGGCTGACGTACTCAGAGAAAAGGTACCGGCGGTTGCGCTGGCGGCCGGTCGTCTCGTCCAGCAGGCCCAACTCTTCGAAGTCATCGAGGAGGTTGAGGGCCGTAGCGTGCGTCACGTCCAGGTATTCGGCCACGTCCTTCGCGTTGACGAACGGCTGCTGGTACAGGAGCGTCAGGAGCCGGTGCGCATTCCCTGCCTTTCGACCGAGACTTGCCGCCTTCTCTTCGGCTCGCTCGCGGAGATCGACAATGCGGTCGAACGTATCGCGTCCTTGCTGGGCCGTCTCCCGCACAGCCACCAGAAAGAAGCGAACCCACTGTCCGATGTCGTCCGTCTCGCGAACGCGCGACAGCGACTGGTAGTACGCCGACCGGTGCGCGTCGACGTAGCTCGACAGGTAGAGGGCAGGCTGAGTGAGCAGTCCCTTGCTGATCAGGTACAGCGTGATGAGGAGGCGACCAATTCGGCCATTGCCGTCCAGGAACGGATGAATCGTCTCGAACTGGTAGTGGCTGATGGCGATGCGGATCAGGTGGGGGACCTGGATTGCGTCGTTGTGCCAGAATTTCTCCAGGTCGCTCATCAGCT
This sequence comes from uncultured Salinivenus sp., assembly GCA_964604815.1. Classification (GTDB taxonomy): domain Bacteria; phylum Bacteroidota; class Rhodothermia; order Rhodothermales; family Salinibacteraceae; genus Salinibacter. The sequence goes on from CAZSBW010000534.1 coordinate 927, forward strand.
CTGGAACGCGATTATGCGGCGGCGGAATGAAGACGGCGTCGTCCGGACTGCTGCCGCCAATCCAGTTCTGACTCGACCGGTACTCACCGGGATTTCGGTGTTGTCCCCGTACCTCTGCCATCAGCGTTGCGTGCGTTTGCTTCAAAAGGCGGGTCGAAAGCGGAAGATCGTCCAGGGCGTCGATGGCCTCTCGCATTGCACGAACGTAGTTTTGCACCTCCTTCCAGTCCTCGCGCCGTTCGGCGGGCACGTCCTCCTCAGGCCGGATGGCCTCTTCCATTTCCGTTCGTGTGCCTTCGATGCGACTGGACGCGTTTGCCTCTTTGACGACGTGAAGCTGGATGAAGAGATCGACGTCGGGAATGATTTGGGAGAAGGCATTCAGTTCGCCCAGTGCCCGAGTTGCGTCCTCGAGAAGGGTGTTGATTCGCGGGTCGGTCCAGTTCCAGCCGTGGTTGACCGGCGTCGGCAAAAAACTCTCGTATCCCGTTTGCTGGAGAGACTCTCCAGCTTCGTAGTCGGCGAAATAACGCACGTCGTCACTATTCGAGATCCGCATGTTCGGGAGAAATAGGCTTGGAGGAAAGCGATGACATCACGTAATCGAATCCATTTAAAATAAATGTCGCCCCTATTTCGGTTTGAGGGGTATATTTAAAATAATGAGTAGGTCTGGAGCCGTTCCGGACGCGCATGTCGCTCGGTGTTCTTCATATTCGGACCTGCGGAAGATGGGCAGGCGAAGCTGATTTCTGAGGACACAAGCCGATCCGGCAATCGGGAAATGACGTCCGCGTAACCAATGTGCGATCCGCTGCGCAGAGGGGAACGGCGGGGGAGATGGAGCATGAGGACATCTGCCCCCCGGTCGTTTCTCTGAAAAAGCTCCCCCTCCATACGTCGTACCGTCCTCGGTCTTCTTTCCTTCGTTCTCTGCGCCTGTGCCCTCGGCGACGATCCCGCTCCGCCCGACTCCAGCTCGGCGGCTCCGGACGAGGAAGTCGTTCTCGAGCGTGTCGAGTCCGAAGAGGAAACGTTCCGGGTGGTGCGCGTGGTCGACAGCCTCGAACACCCGTGGGCCGTGGACGGGCTGCCGGACGGGCGCATGCTGATCACCGAGCGGCCCGGGCAGATGATTCTGGTTGACGGAGAAGAGACCACGACGCTCGATAACGTGCCGGACGGGTGGGCCCAGAATCAGGGCGGTATGCTCGACGTGCGCGTGGCGTCCAACTACGAAGAGACCGGTTGGATCTACTTTTCGTATTCGAAGAAGGAGGGAGACAAGGGGGCACGGTGCTCTCGCGGGCCAAGCTCGACTGCGCGGCGCTCACAGACTCGGCGATGCGGGAGCGATTGTCCTCGTCCCCGGCCTTCAGCTTGAGGCGGTCGATGA
>CAZSBW010000535.1:0-2321 GCA_964604815.1 uncultured Salinivenus sp.
CCAAAGGCATGACCTACGGCCCCTACGCAGCGCCTTGACTCTGGCAATCTGAGATTGCTTGCTTCGCTCCGCTCGGAATGACTCATTGTTAAGGTTCTTTTGCGTATCTGCTTGGGGCCAGCGGTGCTTCGAGAACCCCCAAAACGGTTGTCTGAAGCTACATTATACCGCCTGCGAATGTTCACTGTGCCTCTTTCGCATTGTCGGCAGTCTCGTTCGCCGGTTTGCGCTCCAGGCGTAGGTGTGGGGCGCACCGCCATGCGTCTCTCCACGTACGGCCCCGGCCGAGGTGCGCGTCGAATGTTCGCCCCTGGCATTAATCGAGAAAGCCATCCAGAATCTGCACGATGAACAGAATGACGAGCACGACGACGCCGGCCTTGAGGAGAAGCCAGAGAAGCGAACTTGCGACGTCCACAAGCACGCCGATCAGGCTAAGGCCAACGAGGGCAATGACGCCGTACATGATCCAGCGGAGAGCCGTTCGAAGGTCGAGATCCATGGGAGAAACCGAATAGTGAGAGAGAATGGAAACGGCAACATGCACACAGACAACGGATGCTGCCCTCCGTGATGTTACAGGTGTTGGCGAAAACGGACACGTCAGGGGATCGGTTCGGCCCCCAGAACGGGCGTCTCGTAGCGAACTGCTTCGAGCACGAGACCGTCGGGGGCAAGGGACGGCCCGGCGGCCCGGCGGTCCTGGGCGGCAATCACCTCGGGGAGGGCATCGGCCGGTCGCCTTCCGCGTCCAATCTCCACGAGCGTGCCCACGATGGCGCGCACCATGCCGTGCAAGAACCGCGTGCCTGCAATTTCGAAGCGGCCAAAGCCCCGACGATCCGCCGACACCCAGCGGGCGTGCGTCAGCGTACACACGCGGTTCTCGGTGTCGGATTGGGTGAGGCAGAAGGAGCCGAAATGCTGCGTGCCGAGGAGGTCCGGCGTCGCGGCCTTCATTCGGGCGAGATCGGGAACCGGGCGAAGCTGCGCTCGGGCGTGACGATCGAGGGCACAGGGCTGGGTGTGCACGTAGTAGTGGTAGCGGCGCCGCCGGGCATCGTAGCGAGCGTGAAAGTCGTCGGGCGCCCGTTCCACCCGTCGCACCGCCACAGCCTCGGGCGTCAGTCCGTTGAGCGAGCCGCGGAGGCGAAACGGATCGCGGGGTGCGGGCAGGTCGACGTGGGCCACCTGGGTCCGGGCGTGCACCCCCGCGTCCGTCCGCCCAGAGCCGGTCACCCGGCACGCCTCGGACACAACTGTCTCCACTGCGTCCTCAAGCGCGCCCTGCACCGTGGGCACGTCGGGCTGGACCTGCCACCCGTGAAAGTTCGTTCCGTCGTATTCGACGAGCATGCGGTATCGCGGCATCAGGTGAGCACGGGGACGTAGAAGAAGGAAAGCGGGAACCCCGAGAACGGTTCGTCCCGGAGCGGCTATTCAACCAACGAAATCCGACGTCTGCACCCCAAATTCTAAGATCTGGAATGCGCATTTACCTAACCGGCTTCATGGCGAGTGGCAAATCAACCGTTGGCCCCAAGGTCGCCGCCCGGCTGGGCTGCACGTTTCTCGACCTCGATCGCCTGATCGTCGCCCACGACGGCCGGTCGATTCCCGAGATTTTTGCGGAGGCGGACGAGGCGGCGTTTCGGACGCTCGAAACGAAGGCCCTTCGCCAGACGGCAGACACCGACGACCTCGTGGTGGCGCTCGGCGGGGGCGCACTCGTAGACGACGCGAACCGGGCCTTCGCCCAAGAGCACGGCCTCGTGATCTATCTCGACGTATCGCCCGAAACCGTTCTCGAACGGGTGGGCGGGGAAGCCGACGAGCGTCCCCTCCTTCAAGACGAAGAGGGCACGCCGCTCTCTGAGCCGCGCATGCGGGACCGCATCGAGCAGATGCTGGACGAGCGGCGACCGAGCTACGAGGCGACGGCCCACGTCGTCGACGCTGGGCACCCTGTTGACGAGGTCGTTGCACAGATTACGACAATTGTGTCTGAGTTCGACGCCGGCTCCTCGTAGGACACCGAAAGACCAGGCGCCGCGCCCGCTGGCCGACCAATGTGACTTTGCGAGATTAATTCCCGGACGCTGCCCCGACGAAGAGTGCCTCGAAGGAATGACAGAAAGCCCTCTTCCGGCCTCGAAGAAAATCGCGCCCGGGCGAGATCGGAGGTAGGGAATCTCAGATTCCCAGAACGGCTGAAATCCTCATTGTTTGAGCGAAGTGAGTTTGAGGATGGAGATCTCAGATCTCCTTCAGTGGAGCCGACGGTCTCGCCAGCGATTTTCTTCGCAGCCGTGATCTTTTTC
>CAZSBW010000536.1:0-2306 GCA_964604815.1 uncultured Salinivenus sp.
AACTGGCATGATTCGTGGAGAATCGGGCAGCCAGCATATTTGAACCGTAGAGTTCAGAACCAGCCCAATCGGATGTCAGAAGACGAAGAGGTCGGAATGCTCCATCGCCTCCCACCCCGCGAGGTGTTTGAGCACGAGGCGCACGACTTTACGGCGTGGATGGAACGAAATATTGGTGTTCTTAGCAGCACCCTGGACATTGATCTCGAAACGGCTGAACGCGAAAAGTCGGCTGGTGACTTTAGCGTCGATTTGCTCGTCGAAAACGAGAGTGGAGATCGCGTCATTGTCGAAAATCAGCTGGAGCAGACCAATCACAAGCATCTTGGACAGGTGCTCACGTACCTGACGATGCTCGACGCCGAGATCGCGATCTGGGTAACAGCCGATGCCCGTCCGGAGCACGTAAGTGCCATTTCCTGGTTGAATGAAAACGCGTCTGGAGCGGATTTCTACTTGGTCAAGGTGGAAGGCGTCCGCGTTGACGACTCTCGGCCTGCACCGCTCTTTACGCGCATCGTGGGACCGAGTCCCGGGACGCGGGCTGCCGAGCAGACGAAGAAAGAATGGGATGAACGAGATCGGATCAGATATCAGTTTTTTGAAAACCTCCTCGACCTCACAGCTGATCATACGAACCGCTTCGGAAGTATTTCACCGAAACCCCGTAGCCATGTGGGAGCCAGCGGCGGACGCGGTTTCGCGTTCGGCTTCAACGTCAGCCAACACGAATCTCGAGCGCATCTCTGGATTCACTTCGGCAAGACGCAGGCCATTAACGACGCGGCGTACGCAGTTCTTGAAGAGCACCGCGAGGAAATTGAGGCGAACGTCGAGCACGATCTTGAGTGGATACAAGACGAGAACCGCCGCCGGCTGATCTACCACAGCGTGAGCGTGGGATACGAAGACGAAGACCAGTGGGAGGAAGCACACAGAGAGTTGGCGTCTTCGATGGCCCAGCTAGAGTCGGCTCTGGACCCGTATTTCGAGGAAGCACGGAAGGCGGCGGAGCGCCACGAGAGACGAGTAGACGCCCAAGCCAGCGCCGAAGAAGAGTAACTGAGACTCTACTGCCAGCCCCCCCCTTCCAAACATCCACGCCCTCAGAGCGTCCACTCCCCTACGCGCCCGTGCCCCCACGCTTCGCCCCCGCTTGCCACTCTCCCCCCCGCACGGCTACACTACGGTACGCCCTCTCTTTTAGAAAAACACCCTGATTTTCCGATGAGCGACGACGTTCCCCGTTACTGGACCCCCGAATTCGTCGAAGCCTTCGTCGAGTCCATCAACGGCGACGACGAGTTTCAGGACACGGCCGGTTCTTTTTCCGAAACCGTGGAGCTGCGCTGCTTCGACACGCCCGAGGGCGAAGATGTCTCCGCCACCTACACGTTCGAGGACGGCCAGATTGTGGACGTGGACCTCTGGATCGACGACGCCCCCTCCGACCAGATGCGCGAGGAGGAGGTGGACAAGAGCGAGGTCATGGTCCGCGCCACCGCCCCGTACGACGTGTGGGTGCAGATGGACAAGGGCGAGATGGGCTCCGCCGAGGCCCTTGCCTCCCCGGACTACGAGATCGAGGGTGCGATGATGAGCATCATGTCCAACATGGGCGTCTTCCGCGGCATGAACAAGGTGGCTGCCCACGTCGAGAAAGAATATTGAAGAATGAAGCGTGATGCCTGAAACGTGAGGCACGACGATCGTGAGTTCTCCGTCCCTTCTTGCATGCGGAGCAGCTCGCATCGTGCGTTTCGTGATGTCATCACGCCCGTTCTGGGTGCAACGTCCGTCCCGAACTGTCAACACTGCCAACGCCATGAGCGACGATCAGAAGCCCAAAATTAACGTGACGCGCGGCGAGAAGAAGCAGAGCAACGACCAATCGTCCCGAAAGAGCTCCTCGGGAGCCGACGTGCCGGGGGCGATGGAGGTGGCCTCGGGGCTGGCCCGCCGGGCCCGCGAGATGTGGCTGGCCGGCCTGGGGGCGCTGTCGGTGGCCGAAGAAGCAGGTGCGCAGGTCTTCGAGGCACTCGTCGAGGAGGGAAAGTCCTGGGAGCAGGAGCGGCGGGAGAAGACCGAGCGGACGGCCGAGCAGGTCCAGCAACTGACGGATGACGGCGCGAAAGCGGTTGAGGCCGTTGAGGAACAGGTACGCGCCGAGGTCAACGACGTGCTCCAGCGCATTGGCGTGCCGCACCGGGAGGACGTAGAGGAGCTGCGCGATCAGGTCGACGCTCTCTCTCGGAAGCTCGACGAGCTCGCGGACGCGATTGCGGAGGAGGGAGAGGAAAACGAGT
>CAZSBW010000537.1:0-2288 GCA_964604815.1 uncultured Salinivenus sp.
TATCCAACCGGACAAAGAGGCCATATCGGTCGGATGGATGGGCTCCCGGAGATCTCAGATCTCCCATCAAGTTTGGAGATCTAGATCTCCAGGAGCGACGAAGGGAGTGGTTTCGTGACTGAAAAGTCAGATTCGAGCAGCGGTTTCGGGGAAAAACCGTTGATGCGATTGCCGTGCTTGTCCGGCCCGACTGTTGCGAAAGAGTCTTCCGCGGCGCAGTGAACCGAGCAGAAGACCGGATACCATATGCCGAGCGCCGCACATTGATGCTATGTGCCTCCCCCGTCCATTGGAAAATATGGACAACGACACGGCCGGGCGTGTCCCACCCTACGTTATGACCTGCATGCTGCCGGTTGAGCCGACGACGGGGCCGTCGTGCAAACAATCCAGCTGATCCCGTACCGCTACGCGACGCGATGCGGAATGTCGTCTGCTCCGTTGAAGTAGGCCCGAATCGAGGCAACACACATGTGCGCCATCTTCCGGCGAGCCTCCGTCGTCGCACTCCCGAGGTGGGGCGCCAGCACCACCCGGTCCCGATCGAGGAGGCCGGGATGCACGTCCGGTTCCTCCTCGAACACGTCCAGGGCCGCACCCGCAATCTCCCCGGCTTTCAGGGCCTCCACGAGCGCTGCCTCGTCCACCACCGGCCCGCGGGCCGTGTTCACGAGTAGCGCGCGGTCCTTCATGTGCTCCAGGGCCGCCGCGTCGATGAGGTGGTGACTATCCTCATTGAGGGAGCAGTGTAGCGACACGACATCGCTGGTGGCCAACAGTTCCTCGAAGCCGACGTACTGCGCATTGGCCTGTCGCTCGACGGTCGGGTTGGCGCGCTCGCGGTTGTGGTACACCACGTCCATCCCAAAGCCGAGGGCGCGCCGCGCCACTGCCCGCCCGATGCGCCCGAGGCCCACGATGCCCATCGTCTTGTCGGACAGCTCCGTGCCCAGCAGGAGCGTCGTCTCCCAGCGCTCAAACTGCCCGTCGCGCACGTACCGGTCTGCGGCCGTCACGTGACGGGCGGCGGCCAGCAACAGAGCCCACGTCATGTCGGCTGTGGCGTCGGTGAGCACCCCCGGCGTGTGGGTCACGACCACGTCGTGCGCCTCTGCCGCCTCCAGGTCGATGTTGTCGATCCCAACGGCGTATTGCGCTGCCATCTTCAGGTCCGGGCAGGCATCGAAAACTGATTCGGTCAGCGGATCGGCCAGAACGGACAGGAGCACGTCGGCCCGGTCCGCCAAGCCAATGAGCTCCTCCTCCGAGCGCGTGCTCCCGGAGGGCGGATCGCAGACGGTAACGGTGTGCTCGTCGCGCAGATCGGCGAGGCCGTTTTCGATGAGGGGCCGGGTGACGACCACGTGAGCCATGAATGAGGCAGTCTGTTGGTGAAAAGTGTTCGGTGAACGACGGCGACGAAGCTACAAATCGACGAGCGCTTCGTCCAACTCGGTGTAAGCACAGGGCAATCGTATGTTGAAAGCTTCGTCGACCGAAGGAGGCTCCGCTACCGCTGATCGTAGGAGGGACGCCGGTACTGCACGGGAGAATGGGGGAATGGGAGCGCAGGAGCACCGAATTTCTGCCCCAGTAGAAGGCTGAGAGCAGGTCACCGTCGCTAAGATGCGATTGCCGTGGTGTGTAAGCATGGATGGGGACATCCACACTTCCATAGGTCCCCACTTACACCCGTGCAAGCGGTGGATTTTGCGTTTGCAGGCTGGGCGGGAGGTGCGACTCACCGGTGAGGTAGCGGTCGATCTGGCGGGCGGCGTCGCGCCCTTCGCCGATGGCCCACACGACGAGGGAGGCGCCCATCCGCGCGTCCCCCGCCGCAAAGATGCCGTCCACGTCCGTCATGAGGCGGTCGTCCGTGGCGAACGTCCCGTCGTCGGCGCGCTGCACACCGAGGTCGGCGAACGGATTGCTCTCCGGCCCGGTGAAGCCGATGGCGACGAGCACGAGGTCGGCCGACACGCGAAAGTCAGGGTCGAGCACAGTTTTGTCGGCCCGGCGGCCGTCTTCGTAGGTCCACTCCACCCGCTCGGCCCGCAGTTCGTCGACGTGCCCGTCGCCGTCGCTGTCGGCCAGCGCGGTGGTGTTGACGGCAAACTTCTCCTCGCCCCCTTCCTTCTGGGCGTAGGTCTTCTCGTGCACCTGGGCGGCCTCCGGCCAGGGATTGTCCGTGGAGCGGTCGGTGGACGGCTTTTCGTTGATGCCAATCTGCACGACCTGATTCGCGCCCTGCCGGTGGGCCGTGGCCACGCAGTCGGCGCCCGTGTCGC
>CAZSBW010000538.1:0-2273 GCA_964604815.1 uncultured Salinivenus sp.
AGTTTGGGACCCTGCTCGGCGAAAAGATCGCCGTCAACGAGTTCGTGGCGTACGCCTCCCTTCGCGACCTCAGAGACGTCATGAGCGAGCGGTCCGTCATCATCGGCACGTACGCGCTGTGCGGCTTTGCCAACTTCTCGTCCATCGCCATTCAGATTGGGGGCATCGGGGGCATTGCCCCGTCCCGGAAGAGCGAAGTCGCGGCGCTCGGCCTGCGGGCGGTGGTGGGGGGCGCCCTCGCCTCGTGGACGACGGCAACCGTGGCGGGCGTGCTCGTCGGGTGAGAGGGAGAGACGCCCCTGTACCGTTTTACAGTCCGCACATTCCTCCATCAGCGGAGGCGAAAGGGAACCGGGGTGCGTCCCCATCCCGCACGAGACACCCACTCGTCTCCCTTTCTCACAGAGCCGGGCTCCCACACGGTTTTCGTTCCGGCCTTCATCGCTATCGCATCGAGGGTCGGATGAACGCTCTCCACCACCTCGATCGCGTCGACGGCGCCGGTCGAATCAATGTGCATCTGTAGTCGGACGGTGCCGGTCACGTTTGCCTGCCGGAGGCTGTCGGGATACGTAATGCCGGACACCCCCTCCTGGAGCGTAGGCTGTCGGTAGTAGTCCTTGATCGTTTGAAAGGCCTTCTTCTTGTACTCATTCAGCAATTCCGGCTTGAGTTGGCCGCCTTCAATCACTGTGCCGCTCAGGTCCGCGTCCGCGAGCTTCGAGGCGGCATGCTCCTCGAAAAGCGAATCAACGAGGACTGGATTGTTTCGGTACAGCTTTTTGATGCTGCGCTTGATTGCGTTCTCGAACTGTTTCTGGGTGAGGCCTCCCGAACTCAGCGTAAACTCCTTTTCGAGGACGCCCATCGACGAAAGAGAATTCAGGTCCCGAAAGACCTTCGACGTGTCAACGCCCTCTTTCCACATGCGGTTCTCAGAGGCATTCCATCCGGAGGGGGGCGCGGTTGGGTCTTCTCCGTTCCCGCAACCGGCGAGAATGAGCAGCAGTCCAGTGAGGATCGTGGCAATCCATTGTGGTCCAGACATTTGTGTATGTGGCGTGGTAAGTGGTGGAGAATGGTGAACAAAGAACTCGGGCTCAGGCGATGTGCCCGAACGGACCCAAAGTCGATTGTGAGATCAGTTTTGCCTATTCGACCGGGGGACGTTCAGGGGGGATACGCGTGTTTCGAGACACGTTGCGGGGGGGCACCCCTCCGCGCGTTCTTTCTGAATCTAATGGCCTAACAGGGCCGCTCCGTGAGTTACTCAATGAGCACGGGTGTTCCAACCGCAACGTCAACCCACAACTCGTTCATGATCCGGTTTTGAACGGCAACACAGCCCTGCGTCCAGTTCGTGGCCCCCCCGGTGCCTTCCCCGTGAATCTCAATCCAGCCCCCAAGTTTGGTGCCCATGGGCGGCATTCGACGCTGCTTTTGGGCCCGAACAATCGTTTCGTACTGGTCGCGGGAAATAAGTCCTTCTTTCAGCCCGCGTTCAGCGTCGGCGATAGTAGGATAGTTGAGAAGAAGCGCCTTGTAAAATTCGCTCTGCGAATTTTTATCTACGACGTAGAAGGAGCCCTCCGGGGTGCGCCAGTGATCGCGTTCATCGGGGGACCCGCGCCGCTTCTTGTCGGCGAAGGTATTGTACCCGACGTCGATCTTGAACACGTCAATGAGGCGGGGCCCCCGGTAGAGAGAAAGCCGCCGATCGGCCTTGGAGATGTGAATCCAGGCGTTGGAGACAGCGGCCGCAGGGACGTGGCCTGTGCGTCCGCTCTCCGTTCGGACGTGACACCAACCGTCGCGACAGTCGAGGCGGTGGAGCGGCGTCCGCACCGGAAGGGTTTGCACCGGGGCCGTCGAGTCGGAGCGGTTGTAAAGGAACGTGCGCTCCCCCACCACGTGCGCGAGCGCCGTGTCTGCCGGGAGGGGGGTCCGTTGAAGGGACTGGGATTCTCGCTCCGCAGATCGAAGAGGAACGTCCACGTCATCCCACTCCGCACTTGGAGACTGGGCGAGCTGACCGACCGCAGGATGTCCCGTCCCGAGTAGGCCCAACAGAAGCAGGAGCAAGCCCGTCGTGCGCATGGCGCTTGGAGAGATCGTGCAAAGAAATTGGGAATGGGAAGGTGCCCAGGTAGCATCTACTTTCATCCATGCAAGGAGGTTCACGATCGATGATGCGAATCAGGATGACGTGCCAAGAGGGCAATTTTTTCGGGACGACACAGGAAGAATCCTCGCCCCCTGATTCCTCATCAATG
>CAZSBW010000539.1:0-2250 GCA_964604815.1 uncultured Salinivenus sp.
AGGAGGGCGGCGATGACGGTAATGGCCGTCACGATCCAGAAGCGCGTCACGATCTTCGCCTCGTGGAGGCCGCGCGCCTCAAAGTGATGGTGCAGGGGCGCCATCTTAAAGATTCGCTGCCCCTCGCCGGTGCGGCGCCGCGTGTACTTAAAATAGCTCGTTTGCAGAATGACGGATACCGCCTCGGCGAAGTACACGATGCCCAGTAGCGGGAGCAGCAGCTCTTTTCGGACCATGAGGATGGTGGTCCCCACCGCCCCGCCGAGCGCGAGGGAGCCGGTGTCGCCCATGAAGACGGTCGCCGGATAGCCGTTGTACCAGAGAAACCCAAAGCAGGCCGCCATGACCGACGACACGAACACCGTGAGCTCGCCGGTGCCGGGCAGGAACATCACGTTCAGGAACGACGCCAGATTGGCGTTTCCGGAGATGTAGACCAGCGCGATGAGCCCGAGCGACACGAACGCCGTCACGCCCGTCGTGAGGCCATCGAGTCCATCGGTCAGGTTGACGGCGTTGGAGACGGCTGTAATGATAAAAATCACCACGGGAACGTACACGAGCCATCCCAGGTCGACCCCCAGTTCCCAGAATCGGAAGAGGTCGTAGTCGAGTACTTGATCTTTGAGGAAGGGAACGAAGGTAAACGTGTTGTACTCCGAAAACGCGGGATTGAAGTAGAGTACCGCGCCCACGATGCCGCCCACCCCGACCTGCCCGGCAATCTTGATCCATGCGGGAAGCCCGTCCTTTTCCTTCTTCACGGTCTTGACGTAGTCGTCGGCAAAGCCCAGTGCCCCCAGTCCAGCAGTCGCGGCCATGGCCAGCCACATGTACGTGTTGGCCACCGCGCCCCAGAGCAGGGTCGCGCCGAGTACGGCCAATAAGATGATGATGCCGCCCATGGTGGGAGTGCCTGCTTTGTGCACGTGACTGACGGCCCCGGCCTCTTCTCCTTCCCGTACCTGCTCCCCAAGCTGCTGGCGCCGGAGCCAGCGGATGATGTCGCGCCCGGCCACCATGGCGATGCCCAGCGCCGTGATCGAGGCCAGCGCCGCCCGCACGGTGATGAACCGAATCACCTGGAACCCCGGCGGGTGGTACAGCCGCTCAATGTAGTCGATGAGATAATAAAGCATCGTGTGTGAGTATGTGCGTATGTGCGTGTGGCCGCGGGCAGTTCTACGCACGTACCCACACACGCACAAACGCACACACGCATTCAACCAAAGTATTTTCGGGCCATGTCGCGGTCGTCGAAGGGTCGCTTGTCGGTGCCAATGGTCTGGTAGGTCTCATGTCCTTTGCCGGCAATGAGGACGACGTCGTCGGGGGCTGCCTGCTCGGCTGCTGCCCGAATTGCGTCCTCACGCTCCACGATCCAATCCATCTCGTCGGGTCGGCCTACGCCGTGCCGAATGTCGTTCATAATCGCCTCCGGCTCCTCGGTGCGAGGGTTGTCGCTCGTCACGATGACGCGGTCGGCCAACTCTTCGGCGATGCGGCCCATCGTGCCGCGTTTGGAAGGGTCGCGGTCGCCCCCACAGCCAAAGACGCACCAGAGGGTGGCGCTGGCGGGCGTCGTGTCGCGCACGGCCCGCAGGATGTTCTCCAGCGCGTCGGGGGTGTGCGCGTAGTCCACGACGACGGTGGGCCCGTCCTCGAAGGTCAATTGCTCGAAGCGGCCCGGCACGGGCGGCGCCTCGGTCAGCGCGTCAAGCACAGGTTCTGTGTCGTGTCCCAGAGCGCGCCCGGTGCCGTAGGCGGCGGCGAGATTATAGGCGTTGAAACGCCCGGCCAGTCGAAACGTCCGCTCGTGGCCGCCCATCGCCAGCTTCAGGCCCTCGACCCGGCGTTCCAAAATCTCGGGCTGAATGTCGGCCTCGCGGTCGAGCCCAAACGAAACGGTCGTAGCCGCAGTGTCGGCCACCACTTGTGCCCCCACTTCGTCGTCGGTGTTGTAAAGGGCCGTCGCGTCCGGATTCAGGTCGTCAAACAGTTTTTTCTTGGCCTGTCGGTAGGCCCGAAACGTACCGTGATAGTCAAGGTGGTCGGCCGTGAGATTCGTGAAAATGGCAACCTCGAAGTCGAGGCCATGCACCCGCTTCTGGTCGAGTGCATGGGAGGAGACCTCCATTGCGCAGGCCGTGCAGCCCTGATCCACCATGCGGTGGAGGGTGCTGTGCAGTTCGATGGGACCGGGCGTGGTGAGGTCTGACTCGGTCGTCCCGTCACCCGTGTGCACCTCGA
>CAZSBW010000540.1:0-2232 GCA_964604815.1 uncultured Salinivenus sp.
CGCCGCCGACGACTGGAACGCGCCCAACGGACGCGAGGTAATGCCCTACAGGTATCACGACATCTTGCCACGATCCAGCAACCGATCGGTTCGCTGCCGACCGGAAACGTTGAGACCCTGTTTTGCGAGCGGATACGAAGCCGAGACACAGTGGTCGAAGCTGCAAAATGGCGCTCAAAAATCAAAACAGTCTCTTAGTCGAAGAGATTGTGGACATTCGCGTTGCCCGCTTGCATATTGACGAGGGATGGATCTTCCGTTCTGTGATCGTTCGCCATTCTCGTTTGATTGCTTCTCTGTGACTCATGGGCCTTGCCGACGACCTCGCCCAGCTCCGCGAGGGGGCTGTACTCGACTACGACATGCAGACCTGGGAGGTGACGGCCTACGAGTCGCACAGTGAGGCGGGACGGCCGGCCGACGAGTGGACGCTGAAAAACGGGACCGACGTTCGATTTTTGGAGCACGAGTACGACGACGGGGACGTCTTTCGGCTCTCCCGGCCCGCTCGGATCAGCGAAATCACGGTGCGGGACTACCACGGGCACCGGGAAGAGCCGTTTCTCACGGCCATCCGCGAGGACGATGCCCCCAGCAAAATCGTGTATCAGGGTGAGGAGTACGTTCTCGCCGAAGAGGACGCCCGGGTCGACACAGGACGGACGATTGACGAGGGGAAACTGACGCGATCGGAGCGCGACAGTGTGATCATGGGCGTGTGCGGCGGCATTGCCGAATACATGGGATGGCCGTCCACGTTCGTGCGGCTTGGCGTCGTTGCCGTGCTTCTCTTTAGCAACTTTGCTTTCTGCGCCGGAATGATGGTGGTGGTTGGGGCCTACTTCCTCGTCGGCTGGTCCATGCCGAAGACAGCCACCACCTCCGAAAGCGGGCTCACGCACTACTGGGTATACGAGAAGGGCGACGCGTTCGTGGCGCTCGAATGCCACGGATCCAACGACTGGGATGCCTACGCGGGCCGTGAGGTGGAGCCGTACGAGTTTGACAACTTGCTTCCGGGGAAAAGCTCCGGCTGAGGATCGCACGAGCCGGAACAGAAGTGCTTTATCGGGCCTCATCGCCTTGGGTTTCGATTTGTTGGCCGGTCAAGCCGACTTCAGCTATGGGTGGATTGGACGATCATTCCGAGGGGCAGAGTAGCGACTCCGCTTCCCTCGAACTGCTCCGCCGGGGAGACGTGCTCGACTACGACCTACGCACGTGGATCGTCACCGAGCACACCGCCTACGACGAGACAGGGATTGAGACCTGGACCCTCGAAAGCGGCGACAACATCCGCCACCTGGAGTACGAGGAGCACGACGATGTCTTTCGGCTTCTGGAGTCCGGCGACATCACGGCGGTCACGATCTACGGCGATCCGTTTCTGGACGTCGTCTCCAAAGATGCACCGCCCGACGTTGTCGCGTACGAGGGCTGCGAGTACCCCCGAATCGAGACGGACGTTCGGGTTTCCGAATCATCGACGCCCCCCTTTGCCCGCTCCACGAATCAAAAGGTTCTGGGGGTGTGCGCGGGGCTTTCCGAGTTGCTGTATGTGCCTCCGTTTTTGGGGCGACTCGCGTCTCTCGTCGCCTGCATCGTGCTGTCCTTCATGGTCGGAGGGGATTATGGCACATACGCTGGACTGATGGTTCCGCTCGGGGGCATACTCCTCTACGGAGGGCTCTATTTCGTGATGGAGGCGCCGGACGCCCGCAGGAGCGAGCGGACCAGCTACTGGGTGTACGCGGCCGACGGACGGGTCGTGGCGCTCGAATGCTGGGGGTCCAGCGACTGGACCGTCTACGTTGGGGAGAAGGTCGAGCGCTACGAGTTCGACAACATTCTTCCGGTTCAAGAGGCCGAGCGAACGGTTCCCGGGGTTGAAGACGCGGACGTGGGGCTGGGCTCCTCAACAGGCGCCCTCACCCAACTGAGCGAGGGCGACGTGCTCGATTACGACATGCAGACCTGGACGGTCGCCGAGCACACCGGCTATGCGGACGAGACGCTTCCGGACGACGTGTGGCGACTCGAAAACAACGGGGACACGCTGTTTCTGGAGCACGAGGCGGACGACGAACGGGACCGATTTCGTCTCTTCACGCCTGCCTCTCTTTCGTGGTTTATGGCGGAGGACAAGCCGCTTGAACAGCGAATTGGCCACAGGGCGCCCGCTACCATCGACTACAACGGCGACGAGTACACGATCGCCGAGAAGGATGCTCG
>CAZSBW010000541.1:0-2230 GCA_964604815.1 uncultured Salinivenus sp.
ACCGGCACAAGCACGTGCTCATCCTCTCGGGGGACCAGCTCTACTCGATGGACTACCGCAACATGCTGGCCCATCATCGGGAGACGGGGGCGGACGTCACCATCGGGACCATTCCCGTTACCGCCGAGGAGGCCCCGGCCTTCGGCATTCTCAAGACCGACGACGAGCACGTCATCACCGAGTTTCACGAGAAGCCCCCGCGCGAGGAACTGGAAGGAAAGGAGAGCCCGGTGTCCGGCGAGTTGGAGGAGGAAGGCCGCATCTACCTCGCCTCGATGGGCATTTACATTTTCGACCGGGAGCCCCTCCGCGATCTGCTCGACGGCAACCCCGACGACCACGATTTCGGCAACCAGATCATTCCGGCGGCCATCGATGAGCTAACGGTGGCCAGCTATCCATTTACGGACTACTGGAGCGACATCGGGACCATCCGCTCGTTCTACGACGCCAACCTGATGCTGGCGGGGACGAGTCCGCCGTTCAATCTCTACGACCAAAACCGGCCGCTCTACACGAACGCGCGGATGCTCTCCCCGGCCAAGATTTTAAGCTCGTACGTGCAGAACTCGCTGATCGCTGAGGGCAGCGTGGTTGCCAACAGCCAGATTTCGCGGTCGGTGGTGGGCATTCGCTCCTACGTCGGCGACAACACGACGCTCAAGAACACGGTGATGATGGGGGCGGATCACTACCGGTGGCACGACCTGGACGAACTTGGATATCTCGAAGGCGCAGAGAATCCGGGCATCGGAGAAGAGTCGTACGTCGAGGGTGCCATCATCGACAAAAACGTGTCCATCGGGAAGCGGTGCATTATCAAGAACCGCGAAAATGTGCAGGAGGCCGAGACGGACAAATATTACATCCGCGACGGCATCGTCGTCATTCCGAAGAACACGGTTATCCCGGACGATACGATTATTTAGCGTATGATAGTGTGGATGTGTGTAGTGGTCTGTCAGACCTTATTCTTTGAGTTATTGCTTTCAACGTTATCGTTAGGGACGAC
Organism: uncultured Salinivenus sp.; assembly: GCA_964604815.1. Classification (GTDB taxonomy): domain Bacteria; phylum Bacteroidota; class Rhodothermia; order Rhodothermales; family Salinibacteraceae; genus Salinibacter. The sequence continues at coordinate 1,013 of CAZSBW010000541.1, forward strand.
CCGCCGGTCGTCCCTGCATCGTCGTTGGAGGTTGATTCTACCGCTATCGCCTCGCTCGGATAGGTTTTGATGCCCTCAGACGCGTACAAAGAATCATGGTTGACGCGGCAGTAGGTATGGAGGAGAGGAACGGAGGAGGTCCTGGAAGGCACTGAGGTCTGCTTTTCCTGTGCTGTGTTCGTATCGGCAAATGTGCAGAGGTCCACTCCTCAAACGAAGAAGCTAATCTGCACCATCGATGTCTCGTCTTTTTGCTCGAAGGCACCAAACGAATGAAAATCACGATTCTCACCAACGAGTATCCACCGAACGTGTACGGGGGCGCCGGGGTGCACGTCGAGTACCTGACCCGTGAGCTAGCGAAGCTCGACGGCGGGGCGCACGAGATTGAGGTGCTTTGCTTTGGAGAGCAGGAGCAGGACCATGGCAACCTCACGGTGCGGGGCGTGGCGCCGGACTTCGCCCCCCCGACGCAGGATGAGCGCCACGACAAGTTCATGGACGCGATGCTGCGGGACCTCGTCATGGCCGGTTCCGTGGCGGACGCAGACATCATCCACGGACATACGTGGTACTCGCACTTGGCGGGTTGTCTGACGAAGCAGCTGACCGGCGGCAATCTCGTGCTCACCACGCACTCGCTGGAGCCGCACCGGCCCTGGAAGGCCGAACAGTTGGGCGCGGCGTATCAGGGTAGCTCGTGGGTCGAGCGCACGGCCTATGAAAACGCGGACGGCGTGGTGGCCGTCTCCGGCTCGATGAAGGAGGACGTTCAGGCCCTCTACGACGTGTCGGGGGCGAACGTCGAGGTCATCCACAACGGCATCGACATTGACCAGTATCGCCCCCGTCCCGACGAATCGGTGCTCGAGTCCTACGGGGTGGACCCCGGTCGGCCCTACGTGCTTTTCGTGGGCCGCATCACGCGGCAGAAGGGCATCCTGCACCTCGTCGAGGCGATTCATCACTTCGATCCCGACATTCAGGTGGTGCTCTGTGCCGGCGCGCCGGACACGGAAGAGATTGGGGCGGAGATGGAGGCGCGCGTAGAGGCGGCCCGCAGCGAGACGGACAACCCGATTGTGTGGATCGACGAGATGCTGCCGCGAGAGGATGTGATCACGATGTACACGCACGCCTCGGTCTTCGTCTGCCCGAGCGTCTACGAGCCGTTTGGCATCATCAACCTGGAGGCGATGGCCTGCGAGACGCCGGTCG
>CAZSBW010000542.1:0-2208 GCA_964604815.1 uncultured Salinivenus sp.
CCCTGGAGACCCCGGACGTGCTAGATCCGAAGGGCGCGCATCGCCCGTGGCTGGAAACGCTGGGCCAGGGGCTCAACCTGTTGAACGCGGGGCCGCTGTGGCTCACGAGCGCGCTCATGCGCTGGGTGGACGAGCCCCCTTTCACCGCCTCGCTCAAGTTTGCCGTCGGCATGTTCGGCGTGCCCCTCTGGTGGATCGGGCTGTTTGCCCTTCTGGCGGGACTCGCCGGGTGGGTGGTCGGGGCGGTGGTTGTGGCTGTGGCCGTGGGAACGATGCTTCTCCACGTCCTCCTCGTCCGTCTCTCCAACCCGCCTCATCCCCCGGTGGACTGATTCCCATCGGCGCGGGGGCGCCGCCCGTCTGATCAGGTCGTACGCACGAGCCGTCAACCCTGGCCGGAGACGTCGGCGTCGGTCGGTCCTTGGCCGTCGTAGGTGGCAACGAAGTCGTCGAGCCGGTCGGGGTCGTCGGCGCCGGGGAGGGGACGCGTGGCCGTCGCACAGGGGGCATCCACGCCGAGCCGGTTGCAGACGCGATCCGACACTGCCTCGGCCATCTGCCGGTAGGTGGTGAGCTTGCCGCCGACGATGCTGAGAAAGTTGTCGACGCCGTCCGCGATGTGGTCGAGGACGGAGAAGCCCCGCGAGATGCCGCGCCGGTCGGTGGCCTGTTCGTCGGGGGCGTAGAGGGGCCGCACGCCCCACCACGTGCGCACCGTCGGCGCCTCCGCCACGGGGGGCAGCATGGTGGCGCACTCCTGAATGGAGGTTTCTACCTCCCAGTCGGCCTGTTCGTAGTCATCCGGGTGCGAGACCGGCACGCTCGTGGTCCCGAGCACCACCTCGTCGTCGTGCGGCACGATGATGTCGCCGTCGGCCGGGGCGCGGCATCGATTGAGCGCCGGGCCGAGGCCTTCGTACTCCACGGAGATCATCACGCCGCGGGAGGGAGCCATGCCCACGTCCACCCCGGCCATCGACGCCACCGTGCCGGCCCAGGCGCCCGCCGCGTTGACGACGTACCGGGGCTCGACCTCGGCGTTGACCGCCCCACCCACCCGCACCTTCGCGACCTTTCCGTTCTCGACGACCATCTCATCGAGGGACGCGTGGGGAACGACGGTGCCGCCGTGGGCTTCGGCGTCCGCGGCGTTGGCCGCACAGAGCCGCGAGGGGTACACCACGCCGTCGGGCACCAGCAGGCCCCGCTCCACTTCCTCTGCCAGCCCCGGCACGAGCGCGCGGGCTTCCGTCCCGCTGATACGCTTCGTCTTGATGCCGATCTCCTCGCAGGCGGCGTGCTTCCTCTCAAAATACGCCGCATCGTCCTCCGGGAGCTGGACGAAGAGGCCGCCGGTGTCCCGGATGCACTTGCCCGCGATCGAGCGAAGGGTTCGGTTTTCCGCGATGCACTCCTCCGCCCCCACCCGGTTGGCGTCGGCGTACCGGGCCCCGCTGTGGAGGAGGCCGTGCGACCGGCTCGACGCGCCGCTGGCAAGGCCGTCGCGTTCGACGAGCATCACGTCAACCCCGCGCAGGGACAGGTCGCGGGCGATGCCGGTACCGGTGGCACCCCCCCCGACGATCAGGACCGTGGGACGCTTGGTCATCGAACAGGGCAGTTGACAGACAGGACGAGTCCAGCAGTCACTCGGGGAATCGACCAGATCGGTCTACCCGAATAAGGAACTGTTGGACGCACTCAATCGACTGGAAAGAGTTGAGAAGGCTCCGTAACAGCGGGCGGCTGCGGCGTTTTCACTGCCACATATTACACTCCTCCCACAATCTGGATGAGTCCGCTGCCGCTCTGCTCGACGACCCGAGGACGGGATGCGAACGGACGCCTCCTCCGTCCCGCCATTTTTTTGCAGGACGCCCGAACGAGCATCTTGAAGCAGCATCAGCACCCCGCCGGCTCCCAATCCGAAGCTGGGTCGCAGTGCTGCCGGTTCAGGACCTCAGCTGCCAGATCGATGCAGATTCCCGATCCGCGAGGAAGCGCGGGACCTTCATTTCCCGGACAGGTGGGGGCTTGAGCATACTGATACGTGAATGGGGGTTCACCGATCTAAGTAGACACGCAAAAATACCTTTATTCGAGAGTCATCCCGAAAGGGTTCGAGGACATATTCTGAGCGACCGAGGCCATCTTGTGCCTTTTCGAGATTAACCACCGGACGCCATCCAGATGAGAAGTACTTCGAAG
>CAZSBW010000543.1:0-2208 GCA_964604815.1 uncultured Salinivenus sp.
ACCTGCGTCACAGCCATCACAGCCTCGTCGATCTGCATCTCTTGATTCAGCCGGTGAACCTGAACCAGCTCGTATTCAGCCTCACGATCCGGGAACGGCGGAGTGCCCTCTGGCACGGTGAACCCAGAGTCCTCCCGGCCGCTCCGGAAGTAATCGTTGCCCGTCTCTACTTCGGCGAACTCGGAGACGTATCGCGTCGTCTCGAAGACCTCCTTACTCATACGCTCATCCCCTCCATCGCCAGCAGCACGGTGAAGAACCAGCCGAGTCCGAAGACGATCCCCGCCAGCACCAGCGTCACGACTCCCCGGACGAGGATCGCCCACTCGCCACCGGGCATCCCCGGCAGGAGCATCCACGCACCGAGTGCCGTGATGGCTGCCAGTCCGAGCGAGAACAGCGCGTCTCGGACGAGTTCGCCCATCGGATCCGCGTCTTTCATTACGGTGCTCATCCCCAGCTCGACGTCTCGATTCCGTACTTGTCTGTCTCGTGGACGGTCATCTTCACGTCGACGACGTTGTCGACACTCTGAATCCGATCAGCCATCCACTGAGCGATCACCTCACACGTCGGATCGCCCCGGAACAGGTACGTCTCTCCGAGCAGAGGGACCTGCCCTGAGCCGACGTAGACGCCGCTCTGTTCCTTTCCACGCAGGTCCTCGAGTGAGTCCGACGACTCGAGCAGAACCTCGTCAGCGACGACGTCCAGCAGCCTGTCGTTGACGTTCAGAAGGATCGCGTGATCCGTGTCGTCGATCAGGCTGCTCACTGTCTTCAGATCCAGCGGCATCTGATCGTCGCCGACGTCGTCCATCGATACCTCGACTTCGGCCTCCCACTTCATATTGTGTCCGTGGACGTTCCCACACACTCCGTCATAGTGAGAGAGTCGGTGCGCCGTGCTCGTACTCCGTTCGATGTGGAGCGTTCGTGTATCGCTCATCGCGTCTTGCTCTTGGATACCCGACGATATAAATCTTTATATCTCTCTACTCTACACAGACTCGGCACTCAAAAAGAACCGCCCGACGTCCCCGGATCACCGACAATCTCGGCACCGGTTCTGCAGTCGCCGGGTCAGGAACAGCTCGCCACACTCGACGCACTCGATCTCTGCTGGCTCTGCTGGTGGTTCACCGAAGACCATCGTCAGTCTTACTCCGAGTGCTGGCAGACGGGGTAGTTCGTACATCCCCAGAACGCGTCCCAGTCGTCGCTCCGGTCGGGCTCGCGCAGGGCCATCCGACTCCCACACTCGGGGCACTCCTTATCGTAGTTCCGCCAGTTGCCCACGAGGTCGACGAGCTTCGGGCGCAGGTTGCCCTTCCAGCCCTCGGGGTTGCTGTCAGTCGGGCCGAGGCGCAGCGTCTTCTCACGACCACCGATCGGCTGTTCCTCCTCCGTGTCCCAGACGACAGCGCGGATCGCGTCGTCGCCCTTCGCTCGACTGTTGCCGCGGACGAGCGTGCTCCAGACCCGAACGACCAGCGTGTCGGCGGGCAGCGGGATGTCGTACACGACTTCGCGCGCGTTGTCGGGAACCGACTTCTCGTAGGTCGCGAGGTCGTCCATGAACGCATCGAACTCGTCTTCGGTCACGTTCTCGTACTGGCGGCCGTTCGCTTGGGTTGAAGTCGACATCTTTCTTATCTCCACTTACGTCTAACACGGGTAGCCATATAAATCTATTGGTATCGATAGACCATTATGACTCTCCCTCGTACTCGCCCGGCGACTTCATCTCCCGCAGCGTCAGCTCCAGATTCACCGTCGCGTAGTTCTCCATCAGCCCGACGTTCTCATCCATCGTCAGCGTGCTATCCACCTTCGACGTCCAGTCCCGGACGCCGTGATATTGAGCCGCCGCCTTTATAACTTGATACTCGATCACCGACAGCGCGTCCGAGTGCTGATTCCCCGTCTCCAGACGAGCCACCTCTCGAGGAGAGAGTGTCGCCTGCCCGAACGATCGCTTGTCCTCCTCCGGGAGCAGGTGCGGGCGAACCATCGTCGAACAATCCGTACAGCCCACGTAATCAGGCTGCGTCTCACCAGCCTCCTCGACGTCCTCCCAGACCGGGATCGTCTTCGGAGAGCCGCAGTTCACGCACTCGTCCATCTGGATCACCAGTCGAAGACCGACTGCTCTCTCGTGAATGTCGTTTTCTCAGGGTCGTAGTTCATCACAAGATACTCTCCACGC
>CAZSBW010000544.1:0-2203 GCA_964604815.1 uncultured Salinivenus sp.
AGGGACTTCAGGGCCTCGTCCACGCGGTCGAGCGTCACGCCCGGCAGGTCGGCCACGATCTCCTCGCAGAAGCGCCACCGCTCCTCTCCCTGCAGGCCGCCGAGAGTGTGGCGCTGCACGTGGACCGGGCCGCCGAGCCACCCTTCGTCGTTCCGGCTCGTAACCAGGACCTTCGTCCCCGTCCCGCGCAGGCGATGCAGGAGCGTGCGGAGCGTCTGGCGGTCGTCCACGCTCATGAGCGCCTCGCCCGCCTCCTCGTCCCTCACCGCAGCCGACTCGAAATTGTCCCACACGAGGACGTGCGAATGCTCGCTCAGCGCGTCCACGAGCCGGTCCAGTTTCTCGTCCGTGTCCAGCGTCGCAAATTGGTCGTCGTAGAACCGCTCGCCGAGGCGGTTCAGGACGAACTCGGCGCTCTGGATCTCGCTGAACGTGAACCAGAACGGCGGGTAGGCCAGCCCACCCGTGTCGGCGAGCCACCGGAGGAAGCCCCACACGAGCGTCGTCTTGCCGATGCCGCCGAGGCCGTGGAAGAGAATCCCGGCGGGATCTCGCTGCATCGCCCGTTCGAGCTGGAGGAGTTCCCGGTCGCGCCCCACGAAGCCGTACGGGCTCTGCACCTCCGCCGGGGGGTCGGGCAGGTCCGGTGCATCGTCGGGCGGCGGGGCGGCGTCTTCGACAAAGTCGAAGGGGACCTCCGCCTGCTCGTAGACGACGGGCACGAGCCAGTCCTGCAGCGGGAAGCGCCCGCGCGGGGAGACGCGCTCCGGGGTCGCAACATCTCGCGGCACCCGGCGCGCACGGCCTCCGCGAGGCTGCCGCTCTCGAAGAGGCGCCGGTAGAAGGGCGGGACGAACGCCTGCGCCCCGCTCACCATCACCGCGTGGGACATGGCCGTCACCGAGCGCACGCCCGCCCGCAGCAGGCTCGCCGCCACGGAGGCGAAGGCGTCGTCCGCCGCGTCGTCCACCATGCCGGACTGGCACGCGTTGAGGACGACCGCCGGAATCCGGTGCTCGCGCAGCAGCTGGCTCAGGCGGCGGGCGGGAATCGGGTCCGGGTCGAAGTCGCCGTCCGTCTCGAAGACGAGGTGCCCCTCCGGCCCGCGCAGTTGGTGCGGCCCGCCCGGCCCGTCGCCCGCGTCGCCGAGGTAGCCGCCGTGCCCGTCGAAGTGGACGAGGTGGTAGCGGCCGGGACGCTCGCGCAGGTGGGTGCGGAGGTGGTCGAACGTCGGCGGGCGGAGCACGGTGATCGACGCGGGCAGGTCCTCCTCCTGCACCGTTTCCACGAGGGGGCGCACAATCGAGCGGTACGGCGCGTCCTCGTCCAGGGGCCGGGCCGTCACCAGCAGGACGTTCACGCGGTCGTCGGGCAGGTCGGGGAGGGGCGGCGGATCGTCCACGTCGTTGAGACGGCGCGTGACGGCGTGCTCCTGCACCACCCAGTCCCGCCTCGGGTCGCGCAGTCCCTCCCACGGCCACGACAGCACGTGGGGATCGTCGGCGGCGACCGCAATCTGCACGTCGCCGTCCCGGCGGGCCCGGTCGAGCCACTTCTGCCCGTCGCCCCCACCGAAGAGGGCGTCGAACGCCTCGGCGCCCCAGTCTTCCAGGGCGCCCATCGTGCGGTCGGCGCGGTCCGTCCAGGGGGCGAAGGGGTACTCCAGGAAGTTTTCCAGGTACCACCGGAGCTCGTCCATCAGCGACCGGTTGCCCTCGCCGACCGGGCGGGCGTACGGCGACGGAATCTCGACGGGATCGGTCGTCTTGCCGTCCCGCTCGCGGCGGAGCCGGAACCGGGGCGGATCGGACTCGGGGACGTGCAGGATCGTAAGCTGGGGCATGCGCGGGGCCGGAGTACCCAGACAAAGGCGCGTTGAGGACTCTTTTATGGTTTTGGCCCCCACTCGGGTTGCATCATCGCCCTCACAGAGCTTGGTGCCGGAGATCTGTGTAGGATTGTGAGATTAACTGCGGTACGCTGCTACTCTCCTCGTAGATTTGCCCTTTTCAAAAGTGGGCGTGCATTTTTGTCTCGATACAAAAATGCACAAAAAAGATCACGGCTACGAAGAAAATCGCTGGCGAGATCGTCGGCTCCATCACGAGGGATGACCGCCGGCTCCACTGAAATCCTCAAACTCACTTCGCTCAAACAGTGAGGATTTCAGCCGTTTCGCCTCCGTTCTCGCCCGGGCGCGATT
>CAZSBW010000545.1:0-2188 GCA_964604815.1 uncultured Salinivenus sp.
TCGATGTGCGCGATGATGCAGAAGTTGCGAATGGTCGACAGATCAGGCATGAACACTCCGGTCCATCAGTACACGTCCAACGAACGGCGGGGATAGGCGGGCTTTCGGCTCGTTGTCCTTCAACGCCGGCCCCCTTCTTCAACACGACTCTCGGGAGGGACTCCGTGTTACGGGCATGGGGGACTCACGTTGCACCGGATCCCTTCTTCACCCAGGGGGACCGCCCACGTTTCCCGAGAGAGCCCGTCTATACTGAAATTACTGTTTCTCGTCTGGCCAATCGTCGGGAGGCCACTCTGATTCCTCGGAGACAGGTTCCGAGTCGGGATCCGTTGCGTCGTCGGTCACCGGCGCATCGGATGGCACCCCGTCCGTCGTAGACGAGGCCGGCCACTCCGTCTCTTCACCGTCTCCGTCTTCCGGCTCTGACTCACCGTCTTCATCCTCGCCTCGCTGGGCTGCGAGCCGCCGCTCGTGGAACGTGTGGTGGAAGAGAAGCACGCCCACGACCCCGAGCACGATCGACATGTCGGCCACGTTCCAGATGGGAAAGAGCTCCATGTACGACCCGCCAATGAGGGGCACGACCTCCGGAATGAATCCCTTCCAGATGCTGACGTGGATGAAGTCGACGACGTGCCCGGTGAACCAGGTGCCGTAATCCAAAAGCACCCCGTAGAACACGCGGTCGATGATGTTGCCCACGGCCCCACCAAAGATAAGGCTCAGGCTCCAGAGATAAGGAGCGTAGCCTGTTCGCATCCGGTAGATGTACGCGCCGACCAGGCACGTCGCAATGAGGGCGAGAATTGTTACCGTACCGGGAGGGCCGACGGTCAGGCCAAAGGCCATGCCCGGATTTTCCGTAAACGTGAGCCGCAGCCAGTCCCCCACGAGGGGAATGGACCGGGAGATGCCGCTTGGGGAGGCCATAAACTGCAGAACCGCCGCCTTCGTGGCCTGATCGAGGGCAACGACAACCGCGGAGAGCCAAAGGACGCGCATACACTTCGTGTGTGGATGTGTGGATGTGTGAAGGTATGGATGTGAGTGCTTCCACACTTCCATACCTTCCCACTTCCAAACTTAGGAGGATTTCTCTTGTCGTTTCGCCTCGATTGAGATTTCGGTGTGCGGGACGGCTTCGAGGCGCTCCTCGGAAATGGGCTCGCCCGTGACCCGGCAGATGCCGTAGGTCCCGTTCTTGATTCGTTCGAGGGCCCGATCGAGGTAGCCGATGTACTTCTGCTGGCGGGCGATCATGAGGTGAAGCTTTTCCCGCTCTCGGGCGTCCGTGCCGGCATCGGCCATGTGGACGCCGTAGGCCGAGTCGTCCCCGGAGTGCTCCTTCGCCTGCTCAATTTGCTCGCGCATCTGCTCGATTTCCTCTTTTGCCTCCCGTCGGCGCTCGTGCAACAGCTCCTTGAAGTGGTCGAGCTTCTCGTCGGAAAACGGGGTTTCGCGTTCGTCCTCCGGGATGCTGGTGGGCTGTTCCGGATCTGGAGGGTCGTTCGCCATGAGCTCAAGAGAGACTGGTGCAGGAGGTTAGACGAGGGGCTTCTCGCCCTGGTGGGTTGCACGACGCGCTAGGCGCTCATTGCTTCATCAGTGTCGACCCGGCGGACGCCGATCGTCAGTTGCTCGTCACCGATCTCGAAGGTTTCGGTCGCTTCTCCCGACAACTGGTCGAGACCGGACGGCTGCAACTCCAGTGCCAGCGTCTCGTTCCGGATCCAGTCGGCGTGGGCGGCCACCGCGTTGGCGATCTGGTCGGTGCCGCGGTACGCAATTTCGATACGGTCGGTGACCTCGAAGCCGGCATCCTTGCGCAGGTTCTGGATGCGCTTGACGGCCTCGCGGGCCAGGCCTTCGGCGCGCAGCTCGGGCGTAATCTCGGTGTCGAGGGCCACGGTTACGGCGCCCTCCTGCTCCACGAGCCAGCCCTCAATTCCCTCGCTCTGGACGATGAGATCGTCGGGGCCGAGCTCCACCTCTTCGTCGTTGACGGTGATCGTGAGTTCGCCCTCGTCCACGTACCGGTCGATCGTCTCGTCGTCGAGGTTTCGGACCGTCTCGTTCACGTCCTTCACGAGGTCCCCGAGGCGCGGCCCGAGCCGGCTGAAGTCGGGCTTCGCCGAGCGGCTCACCACCTCGCTGGTGTGCTCCACGTACTCGATGGCTTTGACGT
>CAZSBW010000546.1:0-2185 GCA_964604815.1 uncultured Salinivenus sp.
CCATGCGCCTTTTTCATCTTGGCTGGTGGAACGACCACTTGCATCTATGGGGGGAAACGTCAGAGGAGGATCTCCAGGTTGATGCCTCCGAGCCGGGCCGCCTGCCCCGCGCCTGCCGGGCCGGTGTGCTGACGAACCTGCTTGACGAGCACGGGCTGTCCACGGGCGAGGCGCCGGACCCGATCGTCGCATGGCTGCCTACAGCGGACGGGACGGCGGTACCCTCCTCGTCCGTGCTTGGAGATTCCGACAGGAGTCGGGCCGATGAGGCCGAGGCGACCCTCGTGCCGTGGCGTGTGCCGGCGCTGACGCTCGACCGGGCGGCAGTCGTGGATCTGCTTGCGGGGGACCCCAATCGTCGGATGTTTGCCCCCGGACAACTGCTGGGAGCCGACCTGGCCTACTGGGCGCACGTCGTCCGATTTGCGGGGGCGCTGGCAGCCCGCGAGCAGTTCCTGCCGGGATTGCGAGAACAGAACGGAACCTATCACGCCCGCTGGGAGCCCGTCGTGCGCGGCGAAGAGGCCGAGCGGGTGGCCACCTTGGTCGACGCCATGCCGCCCGCGTGCCGGGCGCTCTCCCAATCGGACGAGGCCGCCCCTCAGACGCCCCCACGAACGGTGCTCATGAGCATGCTCGACGATCTCGTCGATTTTATCGTTCGGACGGGACAGAACGAGCCGCTGCCCACGCCTGCCCCCGCCCGAGAACCTGCTTCCTTCGACAGCCTGCACGACCAGTGGCTCCACGCCCTGCGGGCTCCCGGCGGGCGGATGACGGGCGACGAGGACGAGCTGGCCCACCTGGCCGGGCAGCTGCGGGCCTGGCGCCGCCGGATCGCGGTGACGGCCGACGCGCCCTTCCGCCTCACGTTTCGCCTCGAAGAGCCGGACGCGGACACCGAGGAGGGCGTAACGCAGGCCCCCGGTCCCTGGCGCGTCCACTATCTCCTCCAGTCCACCAGCGACCCCAGCCTGCAGATCGACGTGGCCGAGGCCTGGGATCCCGATGCCTCGACCGCCCGCGTCTTCGAGCGTGCCGTCTTCGAGCCCGAGTCGTACCTCCTCGCGGCCCTCGGACAGGCGATGGGCGTGTGGCCCGCCATCGAAGAAAGCCTCAAGCAGCCCGACCCGGCAGGCCTGGAGCTGGACACGGCCCAGGCGCACGCCTTCCTGCGGGAGTATGCGCCGCTGCTGCGGCAGGCCGGCTTCGGCGTGCAGGTGCCTGCGTGGTGGAAACGGGGACGGACGAGGGAGCGCCTCTCCACGAAGGCCAACGCGGAGGCCCCGGACATGACGGCGTCGGCCGGCCTGTCCCTCGACACGATTGTCGAGTTCGACTGGGACGTGGCCCTCGGCGAGCACGTGCTCTCGCGCGAGGAGCTCGACGAACTGGCCGAGATGAAGACGCCGCTGGTGAACCTGCGCGGCGAGTGGGTGGAGGTGGATCTCGACACCATCCGCGAGGTCGCCGACCGCCTCGACCGGCAGGACACCGACGAGGTGACGGCCCGCGACGTGATGCACATGGCCCTCGGCGCGGAGGACGGGCCGGGCGGTCTCTCGGTCGAGGAGGTGTCGGCGAGCGGGATGCTGGGCGAACTGCTCGACCGGCTCGAAGCCGGGGACACGGTCGAGCCGCTGGCGGAGCCGGACGGGTTCGAGGGCACGCTGCGGCCCTACCAGAAGCGCGGCTACGCCTGGCTCGCCTTCCTCAAGCGGTGGGGCCTCGGGGCCTGCCTCGCCGACGACATGGGCCTCGGCAAAACCGTGCAGGCCCTCGCCCTCCTGCAGCGCACCTACAACCGCGCCGCGCAGAACGGCGACCCGGACGCGTCCCCCCAGCCGAGCCTCGTCGTGTGCCCCACCTCGGTCGTCACCAACTGGAAAAAAGAAGCGAACCGGTTCACGCCCGCCATCGACGTACTCATTCACCACGGCAGCGACCGGGCGCCGGAGGAGGAGGCGTTCGTGGAGCAGGTCCGCGATCACACCCTGGTGGTCACCAACTACGCCCTCCTCCGCCGCGACGTGGACCTGTTTCGGGCGCTTTCGTGGGACACCGTCGTGCTCGACGAGGCGCAGTACGTCAAAAACCCCAGCGCCCAGCGCACGCAGGCCGCCCGCTCGCTCACCGCCCAGCACCGCATCGCCATGACGGGCACGCCGGTGCAGAACAACGTCGG
>CAZSBW010000547.1:0-2181 GCA_964604815.1 uncultured Salinivenus sp.
CGTACTGCGACCAGTTCGATTCCGGCGCCCTCAGGAAGCGCGTCTTCAGCGGGAAGTCCGTCGAGTTGTTGAGGCGATTCACGTCCGGCGTGCGGCCGTCCGGATCGAGCTCCGCCTTGTCAACGGGCGCGGGCACCTCCACGGTGAACGTCTTTTCGGGATAGACCCAGGGCCAGGGATCGGTGACGATCCAGTCATTGGGGACCGGCTTGTGGCCGTGCATGGAGGCGAGGGGGACGTTCACCCACTGCGTGGAGCCGTCGTCGAGCGTGAGCTTCACGTCGTGCGGCATGCGGACAGTGCCCTCCCGTTCGAGCGAGAAGGAGGCCTCGTAGCCGTCGCCGGAGGCGGTATTTTCCAGGTCGTCGATCTCGTCGTCGAGCCGGCGCGTCGACTCCGTAAACTGCCAGAAGTACCAGTCCAGCATGAGGCCGCTTTCCTGCTCCGCGAACAGTTCCAGGTCGTAGGGGTCGGGGTGCTGGAATTTGCGCTCGCGAAAGTAGCGCTTGAGCCACGCGTCTCGGTTGTCCTCGCCCATCACGTAGCCGAGCAGGTCGACGTACAACTCGCCACCGGGGTAGGAGGCCACGCCATAGGCGATGTTTGTCTCGTACCAGTCGGCCGGGGTGTCTAGCGCTTCAAAGAGGCCCATTCGCTGGAGCCGCACGATGCTGAGGGGCGAGTGGCTGGCGGTACCGTCGGTGAGGTGCGCCATGCCCTCCGACGTGGCGTAGCTGGTGAAGCCCTCGTCCATCCAGGCGTAGTCGGCCTCGTTCGTGCCGAGGGCGGTGTAGTACCACATGTGGGCGAACTCGTGGACCGTTGTGCCCAGGACGGAGCGGTAGCTGGTCTTCTCGTTGAAGACGGGCCGGTTGTAACTGCTGACGACCGTAAACATGGGATATTCCATGCCGCCGTCCCCGCCCTGCGCCACCGTCATCTGCGGATAGGGGTACTCGCCGTACTCCTTATTGAAAAACGCTGTGAGCTCCGTCATGTCCGCCGCCAACTTCGACCACATGTCCGCCACCTCCGGCTTGTAGAGAATGTGGTGGGTCGTGCCATCCTCTTCGACCTTATCGTGAATATAGTCCGGATCGGCGCTCCAGGCGAAGTTGTGGACGTTGTCGGCGGTGAAGTGCCACGTGAGGGAGTCCGCCTCCGGTCGGCCGTCGGACGGGCGCCAGGTGCCGTCGCCCTCGACGTCGTATCCGTGCCCGATCTCGTCGGCATTTTGCAGCAGGCCGGTGGCGCCGACGGTGTACTCCGTGGGGAGGGTAATTTCGACGTCGAAGGAGCCGTAGGGCGCGTAGTACTCGCGATTGACGTAGAAATTGGCGTGCCAGCCGCGCTCGTCGTACTCGGCCATCTTGGGATACCACTGGGTCATGGTGTAGTCGATGCTGTCGCCGCGGCTGTCGCGCCCGCTGCGACGGGTCTGGAGGGGCACCTGCGCCTTCCAGCGCATCTTGAAGGTCGTGGACGCGCCGGGCGGGATGGGCTCGGCGAGGTCCACGCGCATCACCGTATCGGTGACGTCGTACTCCACGGACTGTCCGTCCTGCGTGAGCGACCGGACCTTGTGCCAGCCCTGTTCGTCGGGCTCGAGGTTGAAGATCCGGGGCACGGTGCGTCCATCCGGATCAGGCAGGTGGCGATGCCGCTCCGCAAACATCGATTCGGGGTGAAAGGCGTTGAAGTAGAGGTGGTAATAGGCCGTGTGGAGCGTGTCCGGGGAGTTGTTGGTGTAGGTGAGCGTTTGTTGGCCGGTGTACTGATGGTCGTCGGCGTGGAGGGTGATGTCCATTTCGTAGTCCACCTGCTGCTGCCAGTTTTCGGGCGACTGCCCCAGCGCGGGGGACGCGAGGAAGAGGAGGCCGACGAAGAACGGCAGGGAACGGTCAAGCATGGACGAGAATGGATGGCCGGGAAGGAAAAAGCAAAAACCGAGTTCTAGAACCGCCCACATCCTTCTCGGAACGAACCGGAATGTTTCTTGACGAAAAGCCCCCAAGGCCCAGCGGGGCGGCGGATCCGGGAATCAAGAAACGGGCGCCCCCCGTTTCGAGCATCCACAGGAAGTCGTTTTACTGACCAGTTCACATCCCCAGCCGCTGCCATGACGAAAGCCGACATCGTAGACCGCATCGCCGAAGGCACGGGCCTTACGAAGATTGAGAC
>CAZSBW010000548.1:0-2180 GCA_964604815.1 uncultured Salinivenus sp.
TCGCCGAAGGCCTACGTGGAGGCACAGGCGGAGCTGTGGTTTGGGGGAGACGCAGCGACTGATCTTGGAACGGAGAAGGGCAAAGTTCAACTGGGCGAAGCGCTGCGCGGCCACGTCTTTCTTCGCGAGCTGCTGGACGTGCTGGGCGGATCGCCCCAGCCGGCGGATGTGGTCGCCGACGCACTGGTGGAGAAGGGGCTCCTTCTGGAGAGCCGTTCCGTCGAATACCACCGGGCGGTGCTGGATAGCTTCCTGGCGCTTCTCTCGTGGGCCCGTTCGACGACGGAGGTCGAGGGCGACGCCCAGCCGGTGCCGCTTGTGCAGATGCGCAGCCAACTCTGGCTCCGCGAGCTTCGGCGTATGGTGGCGAGCATCGATTCCGAGCCGACACTTACCTACTGGGACGATCTTCCGGAGGAGCAGAGCCGAGAGCCGCACCTGCCGGTGGCCCACTGCCTGGAGTGCGGCGCGATGGGGTGGGTCGGCATCCATCGGCAGAACGAGAACCGGTTCCGCTCCGACCTCAAGGGCATCTACCGCCGCTACTTCAACGACGAGCCAACCTTCTCTTTCGCGTTTCCGATGGGGCCGGAGGAAGAGATCGAGGCCGACGGCTACCGCCACCAGCTTTGCGGCCACGACCTTCAGTTTAGCGACCGGGGCGCCGAGGCCTGCGAGTCCTGCGGCCGAGACGACAAGCTCGTGCCGGTCTTTCGACCGAAGAACCGCAAGACCACGAAGGAGGGCAAGCAGATCGGAAGCAACGACTGTCCCTTCTGCGGCACGCGGGGCGGCCTTACAATCCTCGGGTCGCGGGCGGCGAGCCTCACGAGCGTGCTCATCTCTCAGCTCTACGCCTCGGCCCACAACGACGACAAAAAGCTGCTCACCTTTTCCGATTCGGTGCAGGACGCGGCCCACCGGGCGGGCTTCTTCGAGGCGCGGACCTTCCGCTTCAACCTCCGTGGGGCGATCCAGAAGGTGGTGCAGGGACGGGAGCCGACGCCGCTGGATGCCCTACAGGAGGCGGTCACGGCCCACTACCGGGACCAGATGGACGAGGCGGCGTACGTGTCGACCTTCATCGCGCCGGACATGGAGTGGTTTCGGGAGTTCGAGGCGCTCAAGTCCGACGGCACGATTCCCGACGGCGCGACCCTCGCCCAGGACGTGAGCCGCAGGGTCCAGTGGGAGGTGTGGAGCGAGTACGGCTTCCGGTGCCGCACCGGCCGGACGCTCGAAAAGACCGGCTCCTCGGTCGCCGCGCCCGCCCCGGAGCGCCTTCAGGAAGCCACACGTACCCTGCTGCCGACCCTCCGAAATCTGGGCAATTTGCGAGAGGTGACCGCAGAGGAGGTTCGTCGCTTCCTTGCGGGACTGCTTCAGCATCTCAAGAACCAGGGGGCCGTCTTTCATCCCGAGCTGGGGACCTACATTGAGCGCGGGGGGAACGAATACGTGCTGAACAAGCGCCCGCACCTTCCCAGTTACGGGTATCGGCTCCCCGCCTTCATCTCCGAGCGGAGCACGAGCCGATTCGATCCCATCCTTACCACAGGGACGCAGGGAAACAGCTGGCTGGAGGCCTGGGCCGTGAAGTGCTTCGGAGGCCCCGACCGGATGGTGGAGGGCATTCTCGACGGGCTCATTCCGCAGGTCTTAAGCGCGCTCGTCGAGTCCGACCTCCTCGGCCGCCGAAATACGAAGAAGGGCCGCGGCGTGTGGGGCCTTCGCCCCGATGCCCTTCTCGTGATGGATGAGGTGGCTCAGGTCCGCTGCCGGACGTGCGGCCACAACGCCTCGATTGCCCGCTCCGAGACGGGCGCCTGGCAGGGGACGCCCTGCCTCCGATACCAGTGTACGGGCACGTACGCACCGGAAGATCAGGAGCGAAACTACTACCGTCGTCTCTACAGCCGGGGCGATCTGCAGCGAATCATTGCGCGGGAGCACACCGGCCTGCTCGGCCGCCGGCAGCGGGAGGAATTGGAGGCGTCCTTCCAGGGAGGGGAGGAGCCCGGCGACGGGCAGCCCTGGGACCCGAATCTCCTCTCCTGCACGCCGACCCTGGAGCTGGGCGTGGACGTCGGGCAGCTCTCCAGCGTCTTTCTCTGCTCGGTGCCGCCGAGCTCAGCGAACTACGTGCAGCGCATCGGGCGCGGCGGGCGCCGGTCCGGCAA
>CAZSBW010000549.1:0-2164 GCA_964604815.1 uncultured Salinivenus sp.
CACTTCGCCCACTGTGTCTCGGCTTCGAATCCATCCACCAAACAGCTTCTGAGGCACGAAAAACGGCTCCCGCCAACGGTCAAAAAGATTCCTCGGCTCTGGCGATCAAGATCGCCTCGCTCGGAATGACGTACTGTTCTTTCGCTGGTCTATTTAATTGCCGGACGCGGCCCTGACGAAGAGTGCCTCGAAGAAAGGAAATAGCCGTCTTGTGAAGACTCGTCCAGCTTTTGTCGTGTACCACGCCTGGGCGGTTGTATTGCGTATGTCGTAATTGTGGATCGGAAGGGGAAAGCAACCACGAAAAACGCAATGCGCCGGAAGCGAGGCTCCGTTCCATTCTTTACCGGAGCAACGGTCCCAGCACGAAGAGCCCGTACGCAAGCAGAAGAAGCCCGCCTCCCCACCGCGGGATCCGCTGCCGAAGCAAGAGCAGGACAATGAGCAGAACCGTCCCCGCACACACCGGCAGGTAGAAGTGGCGTGTGATGGGGGCGACGGGCAGGGGCCGCACCAGCGCAATGACGCCGGCGTTGAAGCAGAAAAATGCGAGCGCCGACCCCACGACATTGCCGAGGCTCACGTCGGGCCGTCCCTTGAGGGCCGCCGGCAACTCGCGGGCCACCTCCTCCACGCTCACGAGGAGAGCGAGAAGCGTCATCCCGAAGAGCGTATCCGTCCATCCCAGGGCCGCGATGAGGGGACGGGCACCTCGAATCAGCAACTCGCTGCCGGCGATGACTCCCAACAGCGACGCCGCGAACCAGGCTGCCGATCGCGCCCGGCCAGACGGCGCCTCCTCCGCGACCTCGTCCGCCACCGCCGCCGTCGGCGCCACGTGATGCCCCTGCCGCTCCCAGCGAAGCAGCAGGGCCACCGCCCCCACGTACGCCCCCAGCAAAAGCCCCCCGTCGAGCCGGGAAAGCCGGCCGTCGAGGGCAAGCCCCGTCACGAGCGTCACCGCCCCGAGCGGTACCAGCAGGAGGCGACGCGGGACCCGATCAAATTCCAGGGGCACGATGACGGCGGTCACGCCGAGCGCCAGCGCGAGGGCGACCATGGCCGCGCCCACGATGGTCCCCATTGCAATCCCGGCGGTCTGATCGTGGCTCGCCACCGCCCCAACGGCCAGGTTCTCCGGATCGAAGCCGATAAAGACGACGCTAATGAGAAAGGCCGAGAGCCCGAGCGTGCGGGATACCCCCACGGTGCTTTCCACGAGTCGCTCGGCGGCCCCCACGACGAGCACGAGCCCCGCCCCGAAGAGACCGACAGCCAAGACGAGGGACATGACGCTGGCGTGTGATGAGCGATATTGATGACGAATACAAGGACGGAACCGGAACGATGTCCCATACTGACACCCTGCGAAAATTGATCGGACCCGGAAACCCACCCCCACGACGTGAATACCAGCGACCCGAGCGTGTCGGACCCAATGGTCCCGCGCCCCTCCCCATCCTGTTTCTCCCGACAGTTCAAGTCCCGCCAGTCGCCATGATTGAGGTTCTGATTCTCGACGCCCACGAACTCGCCGAGCGCCAGATGGGCTCTCAGGCCATGCGGGCCGGGGCCATGGGCGGCGCCAACATCGAATCGGCCGTGCGCAACCAGATGGCGAAGCGGCTCGGGAAGGGCCTGGCGGACCAGGGCATCGACGCCACGATCGACACGCCGGGGTCTCAGGAACTGGAGATCACGATCAACAACCCCGCCGAGGCGGCCTGGAATCAGGGCGTCCTCGCCTGGATGGTGGCGAAGGTCATGCCCAGTTCCATCGAGTACACCATTGCCCCCTCCATCCGGGATACCCTTGAAGAGAACGGAATTGAGGGAGAAGTGGAAGTGACGTGACCGCCGCCCTGCTGAGACGAAAATGGGTTTCCACCGATCTGTGTAGAGTTGCGAGATTGTCCACGGGACGCCATCGGTTTTTTTATCGAAGCGGCTTCTGATTCCGTGAAGGTCTTTCCCTTTCAATGATCTGGTGTGCATTTTTGGCTTGGATCCAAAAATGCACAAAAAAGATTACGGCCACACGGGATGACCCGCAAGGGGCCCCTGTGAAGAAACGGCCTGACGCCCGTCTCCTCTCCACTGACGGGGATCCTAGATCCCCATTCTCAAACTCACTGGCGTTCGGACATGAGAAATTTCGGCCGCT
>CAZSBW010000550.1:0-2159 GCA_964604815.1 uncultured Salinivenus sp.
CGGGAATGTCCTTCTCGGGAGCGTCTTCTTCGGACCTTGGGGCCGAGTCGAGGGCGTCGCGGAACGGGCCGTAGTAGGACGAGGAGTACTTGGCGGTGTAGGAGAGGATCGCCACGTCGGTGTGCCCGGCAGCGTCGAGGGCGTCGCGAATCGCCCCCACCCGCCCGTCCATCATGTCGGAGGGGGCGACGATGTCGACCCCGGCCTCGGCGTGGAGCACGGCCATCTCCCGCATTACGTCGATGGTCGCGTCGTTCACGATCGTGCCGTCCCGCACGATGCCGTCGTGGCCGTCGCTGTTGTAGGGATCGAGGGCCGTGTCCGTGATCACCATCAGCTCCGGCACCGCGTCCGCCAGGGCGCGGATCGCGTTCGGGTACAGGTGATCGGGATCGAGGGCGTGTTCGGCGTCCGGGGTCTTCAGGGACTCCGGGAGGGCGGGAAAGAGGGCGACGGCGGGGATGCCGAGGTCGTGGAGCGTTTCGGCCTTGTCCACGAGCCGGTCGATGGTGTGCCGGTACGTGTCCGGCATCGACGACACCTCCTCGCGCTCGTTCTCGCCGTCCATCACGAACAGCGGCGCGATCAGGTTGTCCGTGGATAGTCGCGTCTCCCGCGCCAGGCGGCGGATGTTTTCGGTCTGGCGCAGTCGCCTTGGTCGGAGGGGGAGGTCGTATGCAGAGGAAGAAGCCATCGGGATCGGAGGAGCTCTATTCAGAGTTCAGCCTTTCGTCGCCATTCGGTGCCGTCGGGCGTATCCATGACCTCAATGCCGAGCGCTTCGAGCGTGTCGCGGATGGCGTCGGCGCGGGCGTACGACCCGTCCTCGCGAGCGGCCTCGCGGTCGGCCAACAGCTCGTCGACGGACTCCGCGAGACGGTCGCCCGGAAGAAGGCCCGCTTCGGCCTCGTCGTCGGCTTCGTCGTCCGCGTGCTCCGGTTCGACGATGCCGAGCAGGTCGTTCACCTGGTCCAGCCAATGGCGGGCGCTGATGGCCGCGGCGCCGCTCAGGGAGTCGGCATTCTCAATGAGCTTCACTCCCTCCAGCGCGGCGGCGGTGGCCGCGGGCGTGTTCAGATCGTCGCACATCGCCGCCAGCATGCGGTCGTGCACGTCGCCGAGCTCCGGCCCGATGGGATCGGGGCCGTCCACGTCCGCCTCGACGGCCTCGTCGACGCGCTCGGACGCCGCCTGGAAGCGCTGCACGTGCCGGACGGCGGTCTCCAGGGTGTCGATCGTAAAGTTGAAGGGCTTGCGGTACTGCCCCTGCAGGAGGGCGTAGCGGAGGGCCAGTGGATCCACGCCGCCCCGCTTTCGGATGGGAGCGGGCACGTGCTCGTCCTCCGGACCGGGATTGATGAGGTCGCGAACGGTGTAGAAGTTGCCCTTCGACTTCGACATCTTCTCGCCCTCGACCTGCAGGAAGCGGGTGTGCACCCAGTAGTTGATGACCTGATGCCCGGCCAGGGCCTGGTTCTGGGCAATTTCGCAGTCATGGTGGGGAAAAATGAGATCCTCGCCCCCGGTGTGCAAATCAAAGCGGTCGCCGAGGTACTGCATGCCCATCACCGAGCACTCGATGTGCCAGCCGGGGTAGCCCCAGCCCCACGGGCTGTGCCAGTGCATCAGGTGGTCGGGGTCGTGCTTCCAGAGCGCGAAGTCCCGTGGGTCCCGCTTCTCGGGGTCCTCGACCACGTCGCGCTCGGTGGCCTGCAGCTGCTGAGCATCGGTGTTGCCGCTGAGGCGGCCGTAGTCCTCGAAGCTCTCGACGTGGAAGTAGACGCCCTGGTCGGTCACGTAGGCGTGGTCCTTCTCGACGAGTTCGACGACGGCCTCCAGCTGATGAGTCACGTGCTCGGTGGCGCGAGGGCGCACTTCCGGCTCGCGCAGGTTGAGGGCACGCCAGTCCTCCAGGAACGCGTCCGTGTAGTGACGGGCCAGGTCGTAAATGTTGGCGAAGCGCTCGCCCTCCCGCTCCAGGGCCTGCTGCATCTTGTCCTCGCCGCCGGGATCGACCAGATCGTCCTGCGTGAGGTGGCCCACGTCCGTGATGTTGCTGACGTTGGTCACGTCCCAGCCGATGGCCTCGGCCGTGCGGCGGATAAGGTCGGCCGTGAGGAAGGAGCGAAAGTTGCCGATATGTGCGTACATGTACACCG
>CAZSBW010000551.1:0-2148 GCA_964604815.1 uncultured Salinivenus sp.
AGTCCAGTCAGAAGGGTGAGGGCATGCGCTTTGCGAGCGTCGACGAGGTCCGACAGGCCTACGACCAGGAGCGTCTGGCCCTCCACGCCAAGATTCAACTTCGGGACCCGGATGGATCCGGCGAGATGATCAACACGACTGTCGGCCGCGTCATCTTTAACGAAACGCTTCCCGACGGCCTCGACTTCGTCAACGAGGTGCTCAGCACCAAGAACATCCGGACCGTGATTGCGGACGTTCTGAAGATGACGGATTATCAGGAGACGGCCCGTTTCCTCGACGACATCAAGGACATGGGCTTCCGGCGCTCCACGATTTCGGGCATGACGTTCTCCCTCGCGGACATCATCGTGCCGGAGGAGAAGGAGAAGCTGATTGAAGAGGCCAACGAAGAGGTGGAGGAAGCCCAGCAGAACTACTCGATGGGCTTCATTACCGACAGCGAGCGCTACAACCAGGTCATCGACGTTTGGACGAAGACGAACAACCAGGTATCGCAGGTGCTCTTCAACGCCCTCAAGGAGCACAAGGAGGGCTTCAATCCGATCTTTACGATGGCCGATTCCGGTGCGCGTGGGTCGCAGGAGCAGATTCGCCAGCTCGGCGGCATGCGAGGCCTCATGGCCAAGCCGCAGAAGAGCTCCGACGAAGGCGGCGGTCAGATTTTGGAGAATCCGATTCTCTCCAACTTCAAGGAGGGCCTCTCGGTGCAGGAGTACTTCATTAGCACCCACGGCTCGCGGAAGGGCCTGGCCGACACGGCGCTCAAGACCGCCGACGCCGGGTACCTCACGCGTCGCCTCGTGGACGTAACCCAGAGCGTGACGGTGACCGAGCACGA
Source organism: uncultured Salinivenus sp. (assembly GCA_964604815.1). Taxonomy (GTDB): domain Bacteria; phylum Bacteroidota; class Rhodothermia; order Rhodothermales; family Salinibacteraceae; genus Salinibacter. The sequence goes on from CAZSBW010000551.1 coordinate 842, forward strand.
CTGCGGCACGCTGCGCGGGATCAGCGTGGGGGCGCTCAAGGACAACGAGGAAGTTGTGGCGCCACTCTCCGATCGCACCGAAGGCCGGGTGTCGGTCCACGACGTATACGACCCCCACACCGATGAACTGATCGTCGAGGCCAACGAACTGATTACCGAGGAGATTGCCGATCGCATTGCGGAGACATCGATCGAAGAGGTGGAGATTCGATCGGTGCTTACCTGTGAGGCAGAGCGCGGCGTTTGCACGCTCTGCTACGGAGAGAACCTTGCCACCGGCCGCATGGTCGAGGTCGGCGAGTCGATTGGGGTGGTCGCGGCGCAGTCGATTGGGGAGCCGGGCACGCAGCTCACCCTCCGCACCTTTCACACGGGGGGAACGGCCACGCGCGAGTCGGCCGAGTCAACCATTCAGGCCAAGTTCTCCGGTACTCTCGAATTCGAAAATCTCCGGTCCGTCACGTACGAGGCAAGCGATGGCCCCCAGGAAATTGTTCTCTCGCGACAGGGAGAAATCCGAATCATGGACTCGGACGGCGACCGCCGGGAGCTCACGAGTTACGTGGCCCCGTACGGAGCCGAACTCATGGTCGAAGAGGGACAAGAGGTAGAGGAAGGAGACATTCTGGTGAGCTGGGATCCCTACAACAGTGTCATCCTCACCGAGGCCAACGGTACGGTGCGCTTCGAAGACATCACAGAAGGCACCACCTACCGGGAGGAGACCGACGAACAGACCGGCCACAAGGAGAAAGTCATCGTCGAGAGCCGCGAGCGCACGCTCACGCCGGCAATCATTGTGGAGACCGAGGACGGCGAGCGGGAGTACAACATGCCGGTCGGCGCTCGCATCCAGGTCGACGACGGCGAGACCGTTCAGGCCGGCCAGACGCTTGCGAAGATTCCGCGCCAGGCGGCCCAGACCAGTGACATCACCGGTGGTTTGCCCCGTGTCGAGGAGCTCTTCGAGGCTCGCACGCCGGACGATCCGGCCGAGGTCAGCGAAATCGATGGCATCGTCAGCTTCGGCGACCGCAAGCGCGGCTCGCAGGAGGTCATTGTGACCAGCCGTGACGGGGAGATGGAAAAGAGCTACATGGTGTCCCTGTCGAAGCACATGCTGGTCCACGAGGGCGACTACGTGGAGGCCGGCGATCGGCTGTCCGACGGCCAGATTGCCCCGCACGACATTCTCTCGATCAAGGGGCCGCGCGCCGTGCAGGAGTACCTGCTCAACGAGGTGCAGGAGGTGTATCGCCTCCAGGGCGTCGACATCGACGACAAGCACTTCGAGGTCGTGATCCGGC
>CAZSBW010000552.1:0-2144 GCA_964604815.1 uncultured Salinivenus sp.
TGAATCCTGAAGCGTCTCAAACGGAAGATAGCCCAGCGCACCGGTTGGGACGACGATCAGTTCGTCGGCGTCGGCGATCTGGCGTTCGACCGGCTCGATCAGCAGATCGTAGAAGCGGCGGGCCAGGTCCCGGCGGACCGACGCGTCGGCCTGCTGCCGGGTGAGGTGGTGACGGTAGAGACGGATCGTCTCGGCGAGGCTGGGGACTGATCCGGCATCTTTGCTTGCCTCGTCGCCGAGGGCAGCGGTGAGCGGGCCTTCTGTCCGGCGCAGGCGGTTGAGCTGCGTCGGATATGCCGTCTCGATGGTGGCCCGGATCGTCGAGTCGGGCAGCTCGCGGGCGTAGGTCTCCTCCCCGGTGACGACAATAGCGGTGAGCGGCTGGTCTGTATCTGCGTTGGCGTAGAGGAGGGCCGCTTCTCCAGAATCGAGCGTGCTGCGGAGCTTCTCTACCGAGGGGATCGAAAAGCTTGTGTCGCCCTCGGCGGTGCCTGCCAGGCGGTCGGCCAGAAGGCGGGCGCGGGCCTGCTCGACCGAGCGGAGGGCCGAGTCGGGACGGCCCGAACGGACGTGCGCCGTCGTCAGAGCGCGGTAGGTGTTGATTTGCCTCGAAAGCAGGGAGCGGCGGGCTTCCGGGGAGGTGGCGTTCGTTCGAAGTTGTTCCGTGAGGCGAACCGCACGGTTGAGCGTGTCGGTAGCGGTCGTATGATGGCCCTTCTGGAGGTGGGCTTCCCCAATATATAGAAGGCTTGTTGCTGTGAGCCTTCTTGATCCGATCTCTCGGCTAATTGTCACACCGTCCCGATACGTGTTCAGTGCCTCTTCGTAATGGCCTTGATGTGCGTGGACGACCCCAATGCTGATTAGCGAACCGGCGACTCCTCTCTGATCACCGGTTTCCCGCTTCATTTCCAGCGACTTGCGATAGCGGGTTAGGGCGCGACCATATTTGCCCTGAATCGTGAGTATGTCTCCAATGACATCCAACCCGATGGCGATGTCTCTGCGGTTACCAATTTCCCGATTGATTTTTTGCGACTCCCTTACGTGGGACAGAGCGCTCTCGTAGCGGCCCTGGTTTTTATGAAGGATACCAATATTGCCGAGCACTCTGGCGATTCCCATTTGGTTGTCGACCTTCCGGTAGTTTTCCAGCGCCTCCTGGAAGTGGGCAAGGGATTGATCGTAGCGCCCCTGCATTCTTTGAATGGCTCCGATGTTGTTCACCGTATTGGCGATGCGTCCCCAATCGCCAATCTCTCGTTGTCTTTCCAAGGACGCACGGTAATGGTTCAAGGCTTTATCGAAGCGGCCTTTCCTCAAATGAACGTTCCCGATGTGCTGAAGCGCGTCGGCGACTCCCTGTCGGTCTCCAATATCCTGACTGATCGTGAGCTCCTCTCGGTAATGGGCAAGGGCCTTCTCTAGCTGGAACTGATTGTAGTGCGTGATTCCGATCTCGCCAATTGTACTGGCGATCCGCCCTGAGTCCGCCAATGCCGAGTGTCCCCCGAGGGCCTTTTGCAGAAGGCTCCGCGCGTCGCTCGGATTGTTTCTTCGTAGCGATTTGCCTTTGGCAGAGAGTGAGTCGGCCCACTGCCGGAGCCGGGCACTGTCACGAGCGGTCGGTGGGCTTGCGGCCTCGAGCGAGTCGAGCGCCGCCTGCAGCGAGTCGGCGAGGAGCGAGTGGCTCGCTGCCGAATCGGTCGGCGCTGGTTGCTGGGCCTGGAGGGGAGCCGTTGGCAGAAGGGCGAGGAGGAAGGCGACGGCGATGGCGGTCGCATGACGGGGCATGGGACAACGCTGACGGCTGGTTTTGAAGTGAGATTCGCGACGAGAGAGGAGTCGTCCTACCACTTGAATCGAGGCAGCACGCACTGCACGGGCAGCTCCGACCCGTTGTTCGATCCGGACTGCTCGGCGCAATCGGACAGACGGTCGGGCATGTTTTCCCAGAGGACGTGAACGGGATCCTGTCGCTTCAACCTGTGCAGGCCGTCCGTCGATCCACCGTGCTACCGGTTGCGAGCTGCCTGCCGACTCCCGGTTCATCTTCATCGGCTACTCCCGGCCGTAGTACACGAACGGCGCCCACCGCAGCGGATCGGTGTTCTTCTCGCCGTGCTTCCCGGAAATGAACGCGC
>CAZSBW010000553.1:0-2133 GCA_964604815.1 uncultured Salinivenus sp.
CCGGCCGTCACGCACGTGGACGGACGGGTCGCCTGCAGGCCGTGGGCACGGACCGAAATCCGGCCTACCACGCCCTCATTTCCGCCTTTGCCGAGAAGACCGGCACGCCGGTGGTCCTCAACACCAGTTTCAACGAGAACGAGCCGATCGTCGAGTCGCCCGAGCAGGCGCTGGATTGCTTTTTCCGCACCGACATGGACGCGGTCGTTGTCGAAGACACGCTGGTACAAAGGCAGCCGTTGGAAGCCGATGCCTTATCCGAAGACTCCAGATGATAGATCACAGCCCCGATGTATAATGAACAGTGCCCTCCCGTTCTTCGACATCCTCACGACTTTCAGTAGATGCTATGTTTTCCTCTTCTTCTCTGGCAAAGGGCTGGTTTGTTCTTTCGGTGGCGGTGCTTGGTGTAGGGTATGGAATTGCTGCTCAACAATGGGGGTGGTTTCCAAGCTCTCTGGCGAGGCAGGCATTCTTACAGGTCGAGAACCTTGGTTGGGCGAAAAGTTCGCTGTATACACACAGAGCGGTTTATGATCGTGAGGGGACACGTACACTGAAGCCAAACGAAATGGAGCCCGGAGTAACGGCCATCGCCTCCTGGTGGAGAGTTTCGGGAGAAGACAAGTATGGAGTCAAACTCATCGATGAAAAGGGACAAACGCTCCATAAATGGTGGGTCGACAGAAGAAGTCTGTTTCAGGAAGGTGAGTCTGGTAAGAGGGATCCACTGGGGGCACACGTCGACGGATTTTCTCTCCTACCGAATGGGGATATTGTTTTAGATCTATACTACGTGGGGCTGATTCGTCTAAATTCCTGCGGAGATGTCTCTTGGACGGTACCGGCGGGAGCCCACCACTCGGTTACCCGAACGGCGGATGGCTCGTTTTGGGCACCAGGGGTCAGCCAAAAACGCCGTACGGAGAGCGAGAGCTACCCGGATGGATTTCCAGGACTTGGATCGGTTTGGCTTGATCAAGCCCTCCATGTCAGTGCGGATGGGAAGGTGCTTGATCGCATAAACATTGTAGACGTTTTATACGAAAATGACCTAGAACATCTTATTTTTTCCCATAGAAGGACGAGTGGAGATGTAACCCACTTAAACGATGCAGACGAACTGAGCAAATCGATGGCGGACAGCTACCCGTTATTCGAAGGGGGGGACATACTCGTGTCCCCAAGAAATATCAACGCGGTGTTTGTGTTTGATCCCGATACGAAAAAGATAAAGTGGTACTCGACGGAGCCGTTCATACAGCAACATGATCCTGACTATATAGGTGATGGGTGGATTGGAATATTCGATAACAACTGGAAGAGAGGGAGAGACAAAGGAGGGAGCAGGATCATGGGTGTCCAACCTCATACTGACTCAACAAGGGTCATCTTCGAGCCCAAGCACCTAGATCGATTCTACACTATCCATAAGGGAGATTGGGGAAAACTGAGTAATGGGAATATGCTCCTAACTGAATCTGCAGCAGGAAGAGTGGTAGAGGTGTCCTCTGATGGGAGACTCATTTGGGAATGGATCCATGAGTCATACGAACCTGGAATGTTCGGGCCGTCCGGCGCCATTATACCCGCAGTGCCCGTCGCAAGGCGATATGATTTATCCCGTGAAGAGATAGCCTCCTGGCCCTGCTCGTCGGTAGATTCTGTCAACGTTTCCTCTACAACGCAGTGAGCAATGTCATGTACTTTTCTCTTCGGATTGCGCTGATTCTCTCGATTACCACGCTCGTCCTTCCCGGCATCGCTCTTGGCTACGGTGGACCGGGGAGCGTCATTTCGGGCATCGGGGCTCTCCTCGCTGCCGTGGCGGCTCTCCTGGCGACCCTGTTTGGCTTTATCTGGTTTCCGCTCAAACGACTCTACAAGCGCATGACGGAGGAGAACGATTCAGGTCAAGAGGAGGCTGGCAGCCAGCTGGGCGAGTGAGTCATACTTGCTCTCCGTTACAGCGGAACTTGTGGGCGCGAATGAACGCTTTGCTCTCCCCGACCATGCCCTCGGCAACCGGAGCATCCTGGCCGATCCGGGCCGCGCCGACGCCCGCGACCGGATCAACAACCGGGTCAAGTACCGCGAGGAGTTCCGCCCGTTTGCGCCCTCGATCCTGGAGGA
>CAZSBW010000554.1:0-2117 GCA_964604815.1 uncultured Salinivenus sp.
CCCGCGCTACGCCTGCCTGTTTGCGGATGGGATCCAGAACGTGAACCCACAGGGAGGGCTTCCTCAACGGGTCGGGGGAAAGGACACATCACATCCGGAAATCGGCGTCGCATGAGAAAATCGTGATGATGTCGTGGTGTCCATCAGCCTAACTGCAAGATCCGGGTGTTGGCTATCGAATGCCGACCATGCCGTTCACTCCAGTGTCGTGCAGTTCGCTTCTTAAGTCCAAACCACGTTGGAACGTCGGATTTCAGGCTATTACTCGTCGCCGGCAGAGGGCCGAGCATCTCGATTCCTACAAAGTGATTTTCGAATAGGACTTGGCTGCTCGCTCCGTGCATGCTTTCATCTTAACCTTTCTCGCACTCTATGCCCCGGCGTTCGAGTCGTCAGTCAAAGCAGACACGACCAGGGCGCTTCACGCTCAACGAGTTCAATCAGCTCCCTCCATTGACGGGAGGCTTCGGGAGTCGGCCTGGGCGGAGGCCGAAGTCGCTAGTGAATTCCGCCAGTTGCGTCCAGACGAGGGGAGTGCTGCGTCTCAGCGCACGACTGTGAGGGTGCTGTACGGCCCGAATGCTCTTTACATCGGCGCCCGGTTGCACGACGAGCAGCCGGATCAAATTCGTGACCGTCTCGCTCGACGAGACCAACTTAACCAGGCGGATTGGCTGGAGGTGTCAATCGACTCGTACTTCGATCGCCAGACGGCCCGCACCTTCGCCGTCAACGCCGCTGGTGTCCAGCGCGACGGTTTAGTCCGTGGAGACGGCGCAGATCCGGTTGACTCCTCTTGGGACGCGGTTTGGACCTCGAAGGTCCAACTGACCTCTGGCGGTTGGACCGCCGAGCTGAGGATCCCGTACGACATGCTGCAGTTTTCCGAAACGGACCGGCAGGAATGGGGAATCCAGTTCCGCCGTCGGATTCCCCGCACGGGTGAGATAGTGGAATGGCCACTGGTTCAAGCCGAAGAACGGCAGAACAGCCTTGTGGCTGAGTACGGTCGCCTGACTGGACTCCGTGGTGTTAACTCCGAACGACGTCTGCAGGTGTCTCCTTATGTGCTCGGTCGGACCCAAACGCGTCGACGGGATACACCTTCAGGCAATGCCGCGGCCCAGTCCGCCGTAGACATCGGGACGGACTTCAGAGTTGGCGTCGGGACAGACGCAACCCTGAGGGGGACGATCAATCCTGATTTTGGACAGGTTGAGTCCGATCCAGCCGTGCTCAACTTGACAGCATTCGAGACCTTCTTTGATGAGAAGCGCCCCTTTTTTCTCAACGAAACAGATGTCTTCGACTTTCCGCTGGGATTCCGTTCGGAACTGCTTTACACCAGGCGCATCGGCGCCAACGCACCGGTAATCGGGGCGGCGAAGCTGACGGGCCGGTCCAACCAGGGACTACTTTATGGTGGAATGGCCGCCACGACTGGCGAGGGATTCCGCCCAACCCGACACTACGGAGTGGGGCATCTACAAGCTCAGTTGGGACCGATCTCAACGGTTGGGGGAATGCTGACGGCCTACAGCGGACCCGTCACGAACGCCGACGGTCGGCGGGGAAGCCTTGCGGGTGGGATCAACTGGGACCTCCGCTTCGGCGGCAACAAGGGGCGGATTAACGGTCACGTCAGCGGTACGCGTCGAAAGGGGGCAGAGGAGACCACAGACGGGCTTGCCACGAACCTGGAAGTGGGGCGCGTGCGGAGCGACTGGAATTTCAATGTCGGGTTCCGGCTCCGAAGCAACGACTTTAACCCAAACGATCTGGGGCGACTGCGAGAGAACAATTTCTTTCGGATCAGCTCTTTTCACACGTACCAATTCAACGAAGGAAAGCCTATCGGTCCGTTTCAGAGCTTAACCGGAAACTTCAACATCGATCACAGCTGGTCATACCTGACACACCGAAGCTTGGGAGTCTTTACGTTCCAACAGTTTGATGCTCTCACGAGAAACTTTCGGGCCGTTTCACTTCGGCTGGAGGGAGACGGTATCACCGGAGGGATAGATCAGTTTGAAACCAGAGGGCTTTGGCCACGAGAGCGACCGGTGCGAGGAACCGGAGAGTTTTCGATCAGCACCGATACTCGGCGCGAGTGGCAG
>CAZSBW010000555.1:0-2112 GCA_964604815.1 uncultured Salinivenus sp.
CCGGATTCCGGTGGAGGTCGAGTACGCGAGCGAGTTCCGGTACCGCGATCCCATTCTGCGGGACGGGGACGTGGTGATGGTCATCTCCCAGAGCGGCGAGACGGCCGACACCCTCGCCGCTGTTCGGACGGCGCAGGAGCAGGACGTGATGTGTCTCGGCGTTTGCAACGTCGTCGGGTCCACCATTGCGCGGGAGACCGACGCGGGCGTCTACCTGCACGCCGGGCCCGAAATTGGGGTGGCGTCCACGAAGGCCTTTACCGCTCAGGTCACCGTTCTGTCGATGATCGCTCTTAAGCTGGCGAAGGAGCGCACGCTCTCAACCGGCGAGCTGGCCCACCACATCCAGGCGCTGGTGGACGTGCCCGGGAAGGTGCGGCAGGTCCTGGAGGCCAGCAACGACGACCTGGAGTCGATGGCGCACGTCTACCGCTACGCGTCCAACTTTCTCTACCTGGGCCGTGGCTACAACTTCCCAGTGGCCCTGGAGGGGGCGCTCAAGCTCAAGGAAATCTCCTACATCCACGCTGAAGGCTATCCTGCCGCCGAGATGAAGCACGGGCCCATTGCGCTCATTGACCGCTTTATGCCTGTCGTCTTCATCGCGATGAAGGACAGTACCTACGACAAGGTGCTCTCAAACATCGAGGAGGTGGTGGCCCGCGACGGGTCCGTCATTGCCATCACCGACGACAAAGACGAGGAACTCGATGAGCTCTGCGAGTACGTCCTCGAAATTCCGCAGACGGAGGAGTTTCTCTCGCCCCTCCTCACGGTAATCCCGCTCCAGTTGCTCTCCTACCACATTGCCGTCATGCGTGGGTGTCACGTCGATCAGCCGCGCAACCTCGCGAAGAGCGTGACGGTGGAGTAGCCGGTCGTACAGGGGACGCGTTCGCGTCATGGACTATTTCATCTGAAACACGACCGGCAAGGTGGTCCAGATCGGCACCGGCCGCCCCCGGAAAGAAACCGGCTTGAAGTCGACGTTCTTGGCAACGCGGACCGCACTGGCGTCCAGGAGTGGGTGGGCAGACTGCTCAATTTGAAGGTGAGAGGTAGATCCGTCCGGATGGATGACGAATCCGAGACGGACGGTTCCGCCGAGGCCGCGTTCCTGGGCGCGCTGTGGGTACTTGACGGCTTTCCCGAGCGCCGTCAGGCCGCCCTCAAATTCCGGCGGTGAGTCGGGCGAGTGGTACACTGTGAGCCGGGTTGTTGCGTCTACGGTGTCGGCGAAGAGCGAGTCGGGCCTTGCGGCTTGCAGCGAGGCGAGTTCGTCTTGAACCGGAGGCGGAAGCCGAACATGGGCCTGATTGATGGCGAGGGCCGCCGTATCGGCCCGAATGAGGCGCTGGAGGTCGGAGGTGGAAAGAGGCACAAACCGCTCTTCGTAGAGGGAATCGCCTTCCTGCCGGAGCGTCCGCCACACGTGCTCCCGCCGAATCATCATCTGCTTCCCGAAGAGATCTACGAATGGGACGGCACGAAGCAATTCAGGGTCAGGCACGACGGTGTGAACGCGGATGCCCAACTGGGCCCTACCGCTGGCGATCCCGCCGATGACTTCGACCTGGGTGCGGGCTGAGGGTTCCTCGCCTCCGGGAGATGGGGAATCGGAGTCCGGGTTGGTACGGTCCTCGTTCGAACCGTTCCATCCGCTCACCTTCACGGGCTGTATCGGGGTTGGGGTCCATCCCCGAGGAAGCGGGGCAGTGGAGAGGGGAGAAGCGCTCCGGTAAAATAACGGACGGGGCAGCGTTGCGAGCGAGTCGGGGGTTGTCTCGATGCGTGCCATGAGGCGCTCGACCTGCGTCGAGTCCGCGTCTGCGGAGGAGGCGCCGGCGGACGCAGATCCCGATGGAGCCGTCGAGCTACAGGCGGACAGGAAGAACGCCCCGAGCAGGATCATGAGCGTCGGGGCGCGGATCTGAAGGAGTCGCATTGCGAGGCAGATAAGTAGACCAGCAAAAGAACATTACGTCATTCCGAGCGAGGCGATCTTGATCGCCAGAGCCGAGGAATCTTTTTGACCGTTGGCGGAAGCCGTTTTTCGTCCCTCAGAAGCTGTTTGGCGGATTGTCTGAGGCCTGCGACTTCGTGGATCTCGTG
>CAZSBW010000556.1:0-2085 GCA_964604815.1 uncultured Salinivenus sp.
CGTGGCGCCCAGAGTGGCGGCCCAGCCGGATCTGCTCGGTGGCCTGTCCCACGTCCTCGGCGGACATGATCTCGTAGGTCGTCCGCTCCTTGAGGACGCCGTGCTGATGGATGCCGGCCTCGTGGCTGAAGGCGTTGCTGCCCACGATGGCCTTGTTCGGCTGTACCGGGAACCCGGTCGCTGCAGACACCATCTGGCTCGCTTGCGTCAGGTGCTTGGAGTTGATGCCGGTATGGACGTCGAACTCGTCGCTGCGCACCGCGAGCGCCATCGCGATTTCCTCCAGGGCAGCGTTGCCCGCCCGCTCCCCGATGCCGTTGATCGTACATTCTACCTGCCGCGCCCCGGCCTTGACGCCCGCCAGCGTGTTGGCGGCGGCAAGGCCCAGGTCGTCGTGGCAGTGCGTGGAGAGGACGACCTCGTCCGGGTCCGGCAGGCAATCGCGGACGGTCGTCAGGAGGTCGGCGTACTCGGCCGGAGCGCAGTAGCCGGTGGTGTCGGGAATGTTTATTGTTGTCGCGCCGGCGTCGGCGGCGGCCTTCACCACTTCGCAGAGGAACTCGGGGTCGGTGCGGCCGGCGTCCTCGGCGCTGAACTCGACGTTGTCCGTGTAGGTGAGGGCCTGCTCGATGGCGGCGACGGCGCGCTCGATGATGGCCTGTCGCTTTTCGGCCATCGTGTCGCCGAGCTTGTCGAACTTGGCATCAATGTGGACGTCGCTCGTCGCGATAAAGGTGTGGAGGCGCGTGTCGGTGCCGCCCGTCAGGGCCTCACCGGCAGCTTCGATGTCGGCCTCCTTCGTGCGAGCAAGGGCACAGGTGACGGGCCCCTCCACCTCGGCGGCGATGCGCTCGACGGCCTCGGTCTGGGCGGGGGAGGACACGGGAAAGCCGGCCTCGATCACGTCCACCCCGAGCGTGGCGAGCTGCTCGGCAATGCGGACTTTTTCGGGGACGGTCATGGACGCGCCGGGCGCTTGTTCGCCGTCGCGCAGGGTGGTGTCGAAGATGGTGACGTGGTCGCTCATAAGTTGGTTAGCTTCTCGGTTGGGATCGTCGGAAAGCAGTGCGGTCGTCAGGGTCGAGGGAAGCGTCCGGACGCTGCGTCAGGCCAACGCACCCGCATCCGGACGCTCGATAAGGAGCAAGCTCATGCGGCCGCGGGGGCGGCGCGCGTCCGGGCCTAATGGCGGTTCGTCAAGTGGAGGGACGTATCTCATGTGCTAGCGAGGTTAGTTTTGTTTATTAGAGCTCCCCATCGGAGGCGAGTACTGAGGTTTGTGCCTTCCTTCTATGTGTAGTGACCATTTTGGCTTGATGCCGACAGTTGTCGGCACGAAAAGATCAAGACCAGGGGATTTCGTCTCGGAAGAGGGGCTCTCATTCTAAAATCTCGGATGCCCCAATTTCTCGAGAGGAGGGGGATGCATTCTGGTGGGCGTACTCGGTGGTTCGGTCGGCGACTTCTCGACCGAACGTGGAGGTCGAGACGGCGTCCTTGTCGGCAGACGCGAGGTCGCCGGTGCGGAGGCCCGCGTCGAGGGTGGCGTCGACGCCGTGGCGGATGGCGTCGGCGGCATCCGGCTCGCCCACCTCGTCGAGCAGGAGCGCGCCGCTGAGGAGGGCGGCGATGGGATTGGCCGCGTCTTGCCCGGCAATGTCGGGCGCGCTGCCGTGGACGGGCTCAAAGAGGCCGACCGTGCCCCCGACGCTGGCGGAGGGGAGAAGACCCAGCGACCCCGGCAGGGCGGCGGCCAGGTCCGAAAGAATGTCGCCGAACAGGTTGCCGGTGAGGACGACATCGAACTGGCGCGGGTCGCGCACGACCTGCATCGCGGCGTTGTCGACGTACAGGTGGCGAAGCTCCACCTCCGGATAGTGCTCACTCTGTACGCGAGCGACGACCTCGCGCCAAAGCTCCGAGACGGTCAACACGTTGGCCTTGTCGACGGAGGTCACGTGCCCGTCGCGGCGCTGGGCGCGCTGGAAGGCGACGTGGGCGATGCGCTCGATTTCGTCTTCGGAATACGTCATCGTGCTGCGGGCGCCGTCGTCGGTCCGGCCCTCGGGGGTGCCGAAGTAGATG
>CAZSBW010000557.1:0-2075 GCA_964604815.1 uncultured Salinivenus sp.
CGACGATCGGGGGAGGCCACGGTTCGGTTGGCTCACTTAGGAACGCCACGTTTGCGGAATAGGGATTTTTCAACTTAGGAAGCAGCCTGCACGTTGTCAGCCTCTTCTCGGAGGGCCGAGACGAGGCTCTGGGCCCGGGGAAGGAGGTCCTGGCCGAGACGCTCGTGCAGCGACCGGGCCCGTTCCTGCACGGCCTCGGGCCGGTCCCAGAGCTCAATTGGGTCGACTCGGTCGAGCATTGGGAGAAGTGCCTCCCGCTTCTCGTCGAGCTCCGTCGCCGTCTTGAGCGCACGGCGCCGGAGGGCCTCCCGGTCGTGATCCCGGTCTTCGTCGGAACGGGTCTGCTGCACCTCCCGGGTCTCCTCCAGGATGTCCTTCGCCGCGTCGCACGCCACGTCCAGACCGTCGGCCTGCGTCACGATGTCGCCGAATTGCGACTGTAGCCGCTGGGTGCGGGCCTCTTCAAACCAGTCGTCCTGGTTCAACAAGTCCCGGAAGGCCTCGCGGTCAGGCGGCGGCGGGAGCTCGTCCGCCTCCAGGTCGAGGGCCAGGTACTCGTGCGCCCCCAGCCCCATCGTGCGACGGGGACGGTAGAGGTCCTCCGTGTAGAAGTAGGACTCCCCGGGTCGCAGGCGCGCAAGCTCTTCCCGTTCCGTCTCCCGCATGAGCATGGTGCCGCCCAGGTCTTCTCGGTCGTCGGTGGCCACGAGGCGGTGGGCGAGCTTCGTCCCCGTACTCTTGATGACCTCCGGCGCTACGGCGGACGGCAGCTGGTCGACGATCACGAGCCCTTCCCCCAGCGCCCGCATCTCGGCCAGCAAGTGGGACACGTACTCCGCCGCGAAGGCCTGCGTGCCGCCCTCTCCTGTGGCCCGCCCTACAATGTTATGCGCTTCCTCGATGAGGGTGACGTGGCTGAGGTCGGCGCCCGAACTGCGGGCCGTGCGCACGTACTCCCGCATCGAGGAGAGGATAAAGAGCGACATCAGGCACGCGTGCTCCCGGGAGAGGTAGTCCATCTCCAGCACCACGTTCGACGTAAAGAGCTCCTCCAGGTCGGGGATGCTCTCGTCGCAGTCGAACACCTTCCCCAGGCTCCGGCGAATGAGGAGCCCGATGCGCACGTCGAGTGCTGCGCTGAGGTCATCCTGCACCTCTCCGCTGTAGCCTTTCTCCTCCACAATTCGCCGCGCCGTGGCCACCAGGTCCTTCAAGCGCGGAAAGCGCTGTCCCTCCGGCACGTTCTCGTAGACGGCCTCGATGGCCTCAGCCAGCAGGCCCTCCAGCGGCCCTTCCATCGGGAGCGCCGCCCGAAAGCTGGCGAGCAGCGACCCGATGTGCTCGTCTTGGCTAATGCCTTCGGGCACGGCCAGGGGATTGAAGCGAAACGGCGAAATCTCCTCGTTGCCGACGCTGAACACCTTCAGGTCGTGGGCGAGATCCCGGATTTTGGGATCGGGGTGCTCCCGGAGCATCTTGAAGGTGCGGTACTCCGTCTTCGCCGGCTCGATCACGAGAAACGGAATGTCGTGGTGGGCCAGCTGGGCGAGCAGGTTGAACGCCGCAACGGTCTTGCCGCTGCCGGAGACGCCCGACAAGAACATGTGCTTGCGGAGCTGGCCGAGGTCGAGGCGCATCTCGGAATGGTCGGTTTGCTCTCCCTCGAACACCGTCCCCAGGTCGTCGGGGTAGTCGCGAGTCGGCGCCTCGCCGCTCTCGATGTCGTCCCCAATCAGGAGGGACGGCGGCTCGACGGGCAGCGGATCGGTGTGGCGGCGCATCGTGCGGGGCGCCACGCCTGGGCGGCCCACCGGGAAGCGGAAGAGGCTCTGCAGCTCCTCGACGGTCGCCAGGCGGCTCAGCCGGGTGAACGGGTGCTCGCCCTCCGGGTCGATGTGATTCCACACGCTGGGGGCGAGAAGAGGCCGATCCAGCACCTCCAGGGCCTCGCTCGCTTCTCGGGCTCGGGGCAGATTTCCGTGGTCGTATTCCAGAATGCGGTACTCCCCCTCGTTCAGGCTCATCTCCGCGACCGACGCCGCAAGCTGCTGCGCCTGATCGGCCGTGTGCGCCCA
>CAZSBW010000558.1:0-2073 GCA_964604815.1 uncultured Salinivenus sp.
AGACGCTCGACGGCCGCATCGCCACCCGCACCGGCGACAGCCAGTGGATCACCGGTAAGGCCGCCCGCACGCTCGTCCACGAGTGGCGCGCGAGGCTCGATGGGGTGCTCGTGGGCAGCGGCACGGCCCGCAGCGACGACCCGCGCCTCACGGTGCGGCACGTGGAGGGGCGCCAGCCGGCCCGGCTCGTTCTCGACCGCGAGGGTGCCCTCTCGGTCGATCGGACGCTCTTCACGGATAATCACGTCGACCACACAATTGCCGTGGTGGGCGAAAATCGGAAGCGCCCCGCGTACGCCGACCGCCTCACCGACGCCGGAGGCACGGTCCTCCGCGTGCCGGAAACGGCGGACGACGCCCACCTCGACCTCCGCGCCCTCCTCCGCCGCCTCGGCACCGACGGCGGGCGCGACGCCGAGCCCCTGCAGTCGCTGCTGGTAGAGGCCGGGCCCGGGCTCGCCACCGCGCTCGTCCGGCAGGACCTCGTGGACCGCTTCTTCTGCTTCGTCGCGCCGAAGGTGGTGGGCGAGGGCGTCCCCGTGCTTCGCGACCTGGGCATCACCGAGATGGACGACGCCGTGACGTTTGCCGAGAGCGAGTGGGAGACCGTGGGCGACGACGTGCTGCTGCGGGGCTACTGTCGACCGGTCTAAACGCCCCCCTTTCCCCGAACGGAACCGAATCGGGCTCGCCCGAAATTGGGTATCCCCCGAACACGCCCGGCCCGTCCCGATTGGCACGTACTCCCATTTCTCTTTCCTCGCTCCCCGGACGCGCCATGGACACAGACGTACTCGTCGTCGGGGCGGGCCCGACGGGTCTGTTTCTCGCCGCAGAACTCGCGCGAGCGGATGTCTCGACGATTCTCGTCGACGAGAGCGATGGGCCCTCGGATCACAGCAAAGCGCTGGCGGTGCACGCCCGCACCCTTGAGGCGTACGCGACTCGCCAGTTCGCCGACGACGTCGTGGAGTGGGGGTTCCCGATTCGGGCCGTGCGGATTTTTGCTGGGGGCACCGAGCGCGCGCAGCTGTCGCTCGACGACATCGCGTCGCCCTACCCATACATGCTCTCGCTGCCGCAGTCCGCGACGGAGCGCCTGCTGATCGATCAGTTGGAGGCCGGCGGCGGCGAGGTGGAGTGGGGCACCGAGCTGGTGGACGCGAGGGTCGAGAACGACGGGGTGACGGCCCGTCTCAACGCCGCGGCGGACGAGCGCACCGTGCGGGCTCGCCGGCTGGTGGGATGCGATGGAGCGCACAGCCGCGTTCGAGAAACGGCGGACTTTGGGTGGACGGGCGAAAACATCAACGCCCACCTCGCGCTGATCGACGCGGAAATCCGATCAGACGTGATTGACGAGAGCACCGCTCAGGTCTTCGTGCTCGACGACGGACGAAACTGCGGCTTCGTTCCCCTCCCCGGCGGCGGGCAGCGCATCATCCTCACCCTCACGGAGGCCCCCGATACCGAGATTGACGGAGCGTTCTTTCAGGATCAGCTGAGGACCCACGTCGATCCCGACCTCGACGTTCGGACGAACGAGTGGGCGTCGTACTTTTCCGTGCGCCAGCGCATCGTCGACACGTACCGGCAGGGACGCGTGTGCCTCGCGGGCGACGCCGCCCACGCTCACAGCCCGGTGGGCGGGCAGGGCATGAACACGGGCCTTCAGGACGCGCACAATCTGGCCTGGAAGTTGGCGGCCGTCATCGACGGAGACGCCGACTCGAGCCTCCTCGACACCTACGAGGCCGAGCGCCGTCCCCTCGCCGAGCAGGTCGTGCAGCTCACGGGGCGCGGCACTCGATTCATTGGCTACCAGTCGTGGTGGCTCCGCGCCCTCCGGATCACGGCCCTTACCCTCCTCGCCAACGTCGGCTTCCTCCGAAAGCGGGTTCTCGGGGCCGTCTCGCAGACGAGCGTCGCCTACACCGACAGTCCGCTCGTTCAGGATTCCCTGGGGCAGGCCGCCGGACGCCTGCGGGCCGGATACTTTGCCCCCAACCTGTCCCTGGCGGGCGACGGCTCGCTTCACGACCACCTCTCGCCTACGACCCACGTTGCTCTCCT
>CAZSBW010000559.1:0-2072 GCA_964604815.1 uncultured Salinivenus sp.
CGATGCGTCCCTACGCGGACGGGATAGGCCAAAATGCACAATGAATGATCGCATTTGGTATTAGAGGATCGTCGCGGGAGTGGCGCCCCAACCGACTTCGATTGATCTTTGCAATAGTTGCGTGCGTCAGAGTATAAATTCCGCAAGGAGTCTTTACGACAACCCACGTCCACGTTCGGTCCACTTTTTCCTTCGCCTTTTTCGTGGACCGCCCAGCGTGTTGAGGCACACGCGGAGGAACGGTTTCTTATCGCGATCCTCTGCTGGGCTTGATCTCATTTCTTTTCCCTAACGCACGCCGTTCTGAATGAGTCGATTTTCGGTTTTCGCTCTCGCTGTTCTCTTCTCTTTCCTTTCCACCCTACCTGCATCCGCGCAAAATCCGTCCGCTCCGGTCGTCGAAGGCACCCTCGTGGGCCACGACGGCACGCCGGTGCAGCAGGCACACGTGCGCGTAGAGGCCCCCGACCTGGCAAAAAACGTGAAGCTTCGCACCGAAGCCGCTGCGGAAAACGGATCGTTTCGCGTGCCGATTGACACGACCGGCATCGTCCGCCTCCGATTTACCGGTACCAACCACCGGGCCGAGCAGGTGGTCACGTACGCCGAGCCGGAGAAAACGATTGCTCTGGACGTTCGATTGGGGCTTCATAACGATTCCTTCTCCTCGCTCCGGCTCATCGGCGGGTTCAATAACTTCTCGATGCGGAAGGGGGCGCGCCCGATGACTGAACAGTCGGACGGGACGTTTGCGGCAACAGTGCCCGCGCCCGGCGACTCGCTGGTCTATCAGGTATTGGGGGCCTCCCGTGATTTCCGCGGATTTCCGATCGGCATTCAGGGAACGCAGGAAGACGCCGTGGCCTTCGACGGTCGCGGCTACCGGTCGATCGTCCATGCCCCCAAGGATTCGGTCCGTATCCGATTTGACCCTGACAAGTTGCTGAGGGGCGACGCGGAGTCTCGCATTCAATTTCGCGACTCAACGACGACAGCGGCCCGATACGCAGATTTCATGTCGGACCTGAAGGAACGCGTCTTGGCATTTCAGGGAGAGACGCGAAAAGCGAAGAGCGACAGCGCGCGACAGGTTGTGAGAGACACGTTCGACTGGTCGCCATCGCGAGATCGCTTCCGGGACGCCCTCCTGCAGGATGCGCCGGAGCCCGTCATGAATGCCTTTCGCGTTGGATACGTCGTGGCCGGAGGCATGCTCGACTCGACGGTGGTCCAGGAAATCTTGAATGAGGTACGGCCCTCCTCGCCGGAATGGGCTCTGTCGATGTACGGCTACGCCCCGGGTCGCGGACCGATCAGTCGAGCGATCCAAGAAACTGGAAAGCCCGAGGCGTATCTCTCCTATGCGTACGAGGCCCTGCGCACCCAGTCCCACGACGCCCTCAAGGCCGATCTTCTCATCTTTCTTCTCCGACAGGCGAAAGAGAACGGAAACGCGACGCGACAGCACACGCTCTACACGTGGCTCCAGGCCGAGTACGGCGACACGTTTGCCGCCCGGATCGCCGCCCGCAAGCTGGACCCCAGCAAAGGAGTGCAGCCCGGACAGTCGGTTCCCGACTTTGCGGTGCAAGGCCTGCAGGATTCGACGCGCACCTTCACGCCGGGGGACTTCGAGGGCCAGTACCTTCTCCTCGACTTCTGGGCCACCTGGTGCGGGCCGTGCCTCGACGCGATTCCAACGCTCCGGAAGGCGCACGAGGCACACGGGGACGCCCTCACGATCCTGAGCATTTCGGTCGACCGAGAGCGCTCAACCGTCACGGACTTTCTCTCCGACCGCGATCTCCCGTGGCGACACGCGTACACAGGCGGCGGATTGGCCAACCCCAACGAGTTCGTCCAGCAGTTCCAGGTCGCGGGACTCCCGACGTACGTCCTCATTGGTCCCGATGGCAAGATTGTGACGAAGAAGATGCCCCACGAGGGCGACCCGCTGCCCAAGATTTTGGATCACGTGTCGAGCAGCGGGGCCGCAGCCGACGCCCCTTCGGACGCGAGCGGCTCGTCGGAGTAACCCTTCCGACGGGCAGCATCGAGCGGACGGCGTCATC
>CAZSBW010000560.1:0-2072 GCA_964604815.1 uncultured Salinivenus sp.
CGTGAATGGGTTCCTAAAGACGATTCCGACCGATAGCATACCACGGTCCTGGAGATCTAGATCTTCTTGCACACGGAGAATGTGGTTTATCTACCTGTGCACGGATCAGTAATCTGGGCGTAGGAGGTACTCCCGCTCACCCGAAAGGGGGCTCCACCGACGACGGAGAGACCATCCGCACCGAAGCCGCACGACCTCGGTTCACTCGGCCCCCGGTCGTCCCTCGTACGGCGTTGACGACGGGGCTTGACACTCTGCGTTGCAGCCTGGATGATCTCGCTGTGCAACCCTTCGAAAGACCGATGGCGTTCCCGGCACAGTCGCAAGAAACTCCGTTGGAAAGGAGTCGATCTGAATGTGACGTAGCCGCTCGCATGGGGGCTGCTTCTCTGACATCTGCTCGTTTCGCCGGACGCGACGAACGTTCGATCCGACAGGGACCGATTGAATGTGCACCATGGATCCTAGCTGGACATCTTGGAGGGGAGACGTGTCTGGGGCCTACTTTCGCTTCGGCGGGGCGTGGCTGGTGCTGAATCTGCTCCCCCTGCTGCCGGCGCTCGTGTCGCCGCTTCCCCGGAGCCCGTATTTTCCGCTGTGTGTGGAGGTGCTCGTTCTCGTCACCGGGCTTGCCTACGCGGGCGGGACGCGGCTGGCGGGCGCGGCCCGCGTGGGGGCAAGCGTAGGCGTGGGCTTGCTGGTGCTCTACCAGGCCTACGACGCGGTCGTGTATACGGCCTTCCGGCGGACCGGCATCCTCTACGAGGACCTCCAGTTCGTCGACAACCTCCTGTACTTCGCGCTCGACGTTGGATCGGTGCGGCTGGGTGGGATCGCTGCGCTCGCGCTCGTCGGCATCGGCGGCCTGGGCTGGGGCGTGCAACGGTGTGTGGGCGTGGTCGCCCGGACGGGACAGCACCGCGGCTGCCGGGCGGTGCTCCTCGGGGCGCATCTCGTGGTGTGGCCCCTCGTCCTCGTTGTGGGGCCGGCGCTGGAGTGGGGCACGCCCAACCTCACGTACCAGACCGAGAACGACCGCACCCGCGTACGGACCGTCGCGACCAAGGCCGTAGCCAACGCGCAGGCCTCCCTGCGGCTCCACACGATGCTCGACTCGCTCGACACGGCGGTCGTCGATTCCACCTACGCCGCCTACGACACGCTCGCGTTTGCCCGTCGTCCGTCGATCTACCTGCTCGCCATCGAATCGTACGGATCGGTACTGGAGCGGGCCCCAGCCCTGCGGGGGCCGTATCGCCATCTGATGCGCCGGACCGAGGCGACGATGCAGGACGCCGGCTGGCACGCGGCCACCGCCCGGCTGGCGGCGCCCGTGCGAGGCGGGCGCTCGTGGCTCGCCATCGCCTCCCTCTTCACCGGCGTGCGCGTCGATCGGCAGCTCCTCTTCAACCGCTTCCGCCAGAACGCCGATCGTGTGCCGCACCTCGTGCGCTTCCTCGACCGGCACGGCTACCGCACCGTTGCCCTCCAGCCCTTCACGTTCGCGCGGCCCGGCCTGCCGGTGCGCAACCTTTACGACTTCGACGTAACCCTCTACCGAGAGGACCTCGGCTACGAGGGACCGCCGTACGGCCTGGCGAACGCCCCCGATCAGTACAGCCTCAATTTTGCGCACCACACGCAGTTGGCCCCCTCGCCGGACCCATTCTTTCTCTTCTTCGAAACGGTGAGCTCACACGCCCTCTGGAACTACGGCCTGCCGCCCTACCTGTCGGACTGGCGGCAGTTCAACACCGCCAGCGGCACGAACGAGGCAAAGAAACGGGCACTCGCCCGTCGCGGCGCGCCCCCCACGCCATTCTTGCCGGACTCCATCACAGCGCCGCGCATCTACGACCAACCTACGCCCCGTCGGTATCTCCAGCACGTGGCCTACGACCTACGCGTAATCCGCGACTACCTGACCGAGAGCGCACCCGACGGCAGTCTCGTCCTCCTGCTCGGCGACCACCAGCCGCCCCTGCTCGACACCGCCGGCGACACAACGCCGTTCCACGTGCTCAGCACCGATTCTACGCTCGTGAACAGGGTGCGCCGGCACGGCTTCACCG
>CAZSBW010000561.1:0-2067 GCA_964604815.1 uncultured Salinivenus sp.
TCGGCCGCCGAGCCGCCGCCGTTGTAGCGCTCGTCGATGATGATGCCGTCCTTGTTCTGCTGCGAGAAGTAGTTGCGCGTGAAGCGGGCGTAGCCGCCCCCGCCGGTGTCCGGGAGGTAGACGTAGCCGAGGCGCCCGTTCGAAAGTGAGTCGACCACGCGTCGATTGTGGTTGATCCACGCGATGCGCCGGAGTTCGGCCTCGCTGCGGGTGGGCACGACCGTCACCTCGCGGGCGCCGTCAGCGGTCGGCGCATCGTTGACCGTGAGAATGACCTGTTGTCCAGCCGTGCCTTCGAGGGGCACGTACGGATTGTCGTCCGCCGTTACCTCCGTGCCGTCGATGGCGATCAGGTAGTCGCCTTCGCTCACGTTGATGCCGGGTGCCGCGAGTGGGCCGGCGGCGTCGGTCCAGGGCTCGCCCTCGAAGAGACGAGTGATCTGGTAGTAGCCCTGGTCGGCCGTCAGGTTGGCGCCGAGCAGGCCGACGGGAATCCGATCGATGTCCGGCGTGTCCCCGCCGCCGGTGTAGGAGTGGCCCACCGACACCTCTCCGCCCATCACGTCGAGGACGTAGTTGACGTCTTCCCGGTGCTGGGCGTGCTCCAGCCAGGGCTCGTAGCGCTCGTAGACGGTCGGCCAGTCGGCCCCGTGCAGGTTCTCGACGTAGAAGTAGTCGCGCTGGAAGCGCCAGGCCTCCCGGTAGATCTGCTGCCACTCCGCCGGCGGCGTGATGCGGGTCCTCAGGTTCGTGGAGAGCGCCCCCTGTCCCGCCGAGGGATTGCCCCCGGTGGGAACCACGCCCCACGTTCTCTTGGCCTGATAAAGCAGCTTCTTCCGGTCGTGGGACAGGGTGAACTGCTGAACGCCCTCCATGAACGTCGAGCTCGACCGCTCGTCGAAGGAGTACTGTTTGAGCACGGGGTCGCCCGGATCGTCGCCGACGGGCGCCGGCTCTTCGAGGTAGAAGAGCGTGCCCGACGGCCCGGCCTGCAGGTGGCTGTAGGTGTCTTTCGGCTCACCGAGAGACACGATCCGCTCGGAGAGTCCCTCCAGGTCGACGTCGACGGATTCGTCTTCATTTTTTCCATTTCCCCCGTTCGCATTCTCCTCGTCGGAGGACTCCTCGTCGCTGCGGGGCAGGAGCGGAGATTCCCCGTCGGCCGAGAGCACGGCGGCATAGAGGCCGTAGGTGGTGGGGCGGCCGTAGCTGCTCATGTCGAGCCAACCGGTGTCGAGGCCATAGTTGGTACTACCGAGAAAGTAGAGGTAGTCGCCGTCTGCGCCCCAGGTCGGATGGCGCGTTTCCACCAGCCGCGTCGCGACCGGGGTCGTCTCACCGGTATCCATCGAGTAGAGCATCACGGCGTGATGTAGGTTGTCCTGCCGCACGGTGTAGGCGATCCACTGGCCGTCGGGCGACCACACCGGGTCGATGGCCCGTTCCGGCGTGGCGTAGGGATCGGTGTCGACCTCCGCGGTTTCACCGGTGTCCGTGTTGAGCGTCCAGAGGGTGCGGTTGGCGTCGGTAAAAAGCACGTGCGTGCTGTCCGGTGACCATTCCAGTTCGTAGTAGAAGGTCGGGCCGGGAAGGTCGAATCGCTCCGGCTCGGTGATCCCTTTTTGGTCGGTGACGAAAAGCTGGTACTCGCCGGAGGCATCGGAGAACCACGCCACCTGCTCCCCATCGGGCGACCAGGCGGGGCTGCGGTCGGCGGCGCCGGAACTCTCGGTAAGGTTGCGCACGTCGCCGTGCTCGGTGGGCACGGTGAAGACCTCTCCCCGTGCCTCCATGACGGCTCGCTGGCCCGTAGGCGAAAGCCGCGCGGTGCGGACCTGATTGCCGACCGTTTTCCAATCGGGCCGCGTCCAGGGCAGGTCCCCGCGCACGTCGATCGCGAGCTGCTGCGTTTCGCCGGTGGAGGGGTCGTAGCGGTGCAGGTAGCCGGCCTGCTCGTAGACGACGAGCCCGTCGCCCGCCGCGATGCCCTTTACGTCGTAGGTGTCGTGGGTGGTAACCTGCCGGAGCGAGTCGGCCGCCGTGTCGTAGGCCCACACGTTCATCGCG
>CAZSBW010000562.1:0-945 GCA_964604815.1 uncultured Salinivenus sp.
TCTTCCGGAGCAGCTTGTCCATGTTGTCGAGATCATCCCGGTACTTGTGGTACGTCTCCAGCACCTCCTCCTTCGTCGGCTCAAGAACGCTATCAATGCGCCGAAGGACCGTAAAGGGCAGGATCACGTCCTGGTACTTTCCGCGCTTGAACGAGTCGCGGATGAGGTTGGCCGTGTCCCAGATGAAACTGGTGATCTCGCTGTGATTCTGCATACAACGCCGCTAGAGTGCGGGAATTGCCTGTGGAAGGAGGTTCGTACAGTGGGTGAAACAAGATGCCCAACTCGCTTCGCTCGCGCCACCGAGATCAAGACGGTCACACGGACTCCATCGACGGGGAGGGGCGGCCGGAGACGAGGGTCTCGTCCGAGTCCTGGTCGGTCTATTCCCCGATGCCGTACCTGATGGTCGAAGAACTCGTCACGCTTTCGTAAACGTAGGGGCTGGGAGCTCCGATGGCAACGGCGCCAGGAGTGCTGTGTGTATAAGTCTAGCCCCAAGAACCGCGTCCTGGTACGAAGGAGTCGTAGGCGGCTCCGGGCTCCCGAGTGCACGCGGTCAGCTCAATGTCGAGGTCGGGTCACGGTGCACGTGTAATTCTGATGATTCTGACAGCCCCAAAAACCCCGATTGTGCTCAGAAAGCCTCCGCGTATTAATGTCCCTGCTCCGACCCCACGTGCATCTACTGCTCGGTCACCCTCGTTGTCGAGTGGCTCATAAACTTCGAGATGACCTTGATGGGCGTTCCCGCTTCTGGAGGCGCGCCATAGCCGTGGCCCGGCGAGTGCATGATGAGTCACGCGGGAGGGTCTACCCCTATACGGTGCGCACCTACGGTGCGGACGCTAGTTTAGTCGAAGGCGTTGTCAACGTAATGGTGCCCCTGATCCGGACTGGCGTGCATGTACTGCTCGGTCACCGACGTGGTGGAGTGGCCCATCA
>CAZSBW010000562.1:955-2066 GCA_964604815.1 uncultured Salinivenus sp.
TGATCTCGTGGATGGCGGTTCCGGCCTCCGCCAACCGAGTCCCAAACGCATGCCGCGTCGAGTGGAGGTTGATGCGTTCGGGAAGCCCGGCCTCCCGTTTGAACCGGCAGAAGGCGTGGCTAAGGGCGCTTGCTTTGAGCTGCTCAGCGCCGTCGCGGTACACGTAGGGACACCCCTGCGGAGCTCGCTCTTTGGCTTTATTGAGCAGCCTTAAGGTCTTGTGTGATAGTGGAATTACCCGCCCTCGTCCCTGCTTGGTCGCGAAGTCTTCGTCGCTCGTGACGTGGGCGGTTCGCGACTTGAGATCCACGGTCACGGGACCATCGTCCCAGCGCAAGCGAATGATTTCTCCCCTCCGGAGGCCCATCATTGGGTTCAGCCGGATTAGTAGCAGAAGATACGGGTAGATATTGTACCGCCCGTCTGCCGCGTGCGTCTGATGGTGAGCCTGGATCGCCCGAAGGAGTTTTCGTTGTTGCTGGCACGTGAGCGCCTTCGGGGGCGTCTCCACGGCCTTCGGGAGGTCAACCTCCTTGGTTAGGTCCTCCTCCAACCAGCCTTCCTCTACGAGGTACCGAACGAGGTAACCGACGTGCTTGACGTACTTCCGCTTTGTGGCGTCGGCGATGTCCTTGCCGTCTACCCAATCTTGGATGTGGTTCGCTTGGAGCTTCCGGGTCGTGAAGTCCTCGCCGAGGTGCCGGACGAAGAGGCGCAGTACTTCGCAGTAGGTCCGAAGGGTCTCTTCGCGGAGGTGCGAACTGGATTCGAGAAACGCCGTCTTCGCCCTGTCGAGCGTCGAAAGATCCTGTTCTGGCGTGGGCTCCCAGCCGAAAAGCTCATGTTCGCGGCCGTCGGTCCACGGGTCGTATCCCCCAAGGGCGTATTTGTCTTCGGCCCGGGCGAGGAGACGCTGGGCAACGCGCTTCTTGCTCGTTTTGAGTGGAATGCGTTTGCGCTCGGGAGACCTTCCGGAGTCGTAGAACTGGGCGTAGTAGCGCTCGCCCTGATGGACGAGAGAGGCCATGACGGTGCGTTGACTGCTACGATAATGCTACGATCGTAGCAGCAGCCAGAAGAGCGTGCCCTAGAAGTGGCGTTTGTGGGCGCT
>CAZSBW010000563.1:0-2065 GCA_964604815.1 uncultured Salinivenus sp.
CAATTTTTTCGGGACGACACAGGAAGAATCCTCGCCCCCTGATTCCTCATCAATGGTCGGGCGTTGGGGGGGCGTCGTTCCAGTCGAGACACTGCCGATAGGCTTCGAGGGTGCCGTCGAGCATGCGACCGGTGGTGACGTGGTCCACTGTCCGAAGGACCTCCTCGTCGGCGTTGGCCGGGGCGAAGGAGGTCCC
Organism: uncultured Salinivenus sp.; assembly: GCA_964604815.1. GTDB lineage: Bacteria > Bacteroidota > Rhodothermia > Rhodothermales > Salinibacteraceae > Salinibacter. Next base: position 197 of record CAZSBW010000563.1, read on the forward strand.
CACGGCCGACAGCGCCTCCAGGTCGGAGTCGGCGTCGCCGACGTAGGCCACCTCATCCATGCCCACCCCGAGGTGGTCGGTAAGCCACTCCAGTCCGGTGCGCTTCGTAATGCCGGGCGGCACCACGTCCACCGACACCTCCGTCGAGAAGACGCGCAGGTCGGGCACGTTTTCGGCCACGAACTGTTCAGTTCGGGGATGCACCGCTGAGATCTCCTCCGGATCGGGCGAGACGATACCGGCCTGGGTGCGTTTGGCGTGATCGATCGACATTTTGGTTCCGGGCACGCATTCGGTGGCAAACCAGTGCCGCACCTCTTCGATCTCGGTTTCGATCTCGTCGGTCAATTGCGGATTCCAGGTCGTTTGCGCCGCTACGGGATCGAAGCGCCCGCCCCCACCCTCGAACAGAACCGGCACGGTGAGGCCCAGTGCCTGGGTGATAGCCTCGACGTACGGGTACGGGCGTCCCGAGCACACCGATACAGCAGGCGTCGGATGGGCCTCCGTCGGGCGCCCGGCGTCGGCCGCGAAGCGGCGGAACGTAGAAAATCCCACGAGGTCGTACGGCTCGTAGGGCTGTGCAAGGCAGCCGTCAATGTCGGTGACAAAAAGCTTAATCACTGTGCGAGGGGAGGAGTGCGGAAAAGAAGCGGATTGGCGAACGAAAGACACTTCGGGGATGCGGTGCTACCCCCGGTCGAGCACAGCCCTCCGCTCCCGGGGCACGTTCTTTGCGGTCTTCTGCAGGACCAGTGTGGCCCCTTCGGTTCTCGTCCAAGTTGTCGGGAAAGTGCTCCTTCCACGGCAAAGAATCAACACACCAACTGACTGTTTTTCGGGAAGAGCACGTCCGGGATGCGTCGATCTGCGCACGTGCGGATCGGTATCACGGAGGAGCCGTTTCACCGATTCAATCTGAGGTCGTCTCTCAGATCGACTCGTCGCACCTACGACTTCCACCATCAACGTTCTCCTCATGCCGACTGTCACTGACGCCCGCGGTCATCGCCTCTCCCTCGACCCGCCCCCCCGGCGCATCGTGTCCCTCGTGCCGAGCCAGACGGAACTGCTCGCGTATCTGGACCTGGCGAACGAGGTCGTAGGAGTGACCCGATTCTGCGAACGGCCCGAGCACTGGCGGGAAGAGAAAACGATTGTGGGGGGCACGAAGGAGGTCGACGTCGAGACTGTTCGCGACCTCAATCCCGATCTTATTCTTGCCAACCACGAGGAGAACACGGCGGACGACGTGAATGCGCTCGACGACGTTGCGCCGGTGTTCGTCACCGAGGTCAAAACCATCGGGGAGGCGCTCCAGATGATTCGGACGGTGGGCACCCTTACGCATACCACCGATCAGACCTCCACGCTGGCCGGAAACATCATTTCCCGCTTCGAGGCCCTGCCGAGCTTTGCCCCTCTGCGTGCCGCCTACTTCATCTGGCGCGAGCCGTACATGACCGTCGGCGGCGACACCTTCATCCACGACGTGATGGGATGGGGGGGCTTCGAAAATGTATATGCCGATCAAACGCGGTACCCGACGGTGTCGCTCGACGCTCTCGCCGAGAAGGACCTGGACGTCGTGCTTTGCTCCAGCGAGCCGTTTCCGTTCCACCAGAAAGACAAATTCACGGCCGACCTCGACGAGGTCCTGCCCGACACTCCCATCGAGGTCGTTGACGGGCAGCCGTTCTCGTGGTACGGGCCGCGCCTTTTGGACACCCCGTCCTACCTGAAAGAGCTCCGAGAGCGTCTGCCTGCGTCCCGCGCCGCGCCGTCTCGCTGAGTGTAATGGGCGAGCCGAGTCGTACCTCCGACCGGGCTTCGGTACATTTAACCGTCTCGCTGCCCTCTCCCGGTCCC
>CAZSBW010000564.1:0-2063 GCA_964604815.1 uncultured Salinivenus sp.
TGAAAGAATACCGCACCGCAATCATCTCAGCGGCGGTGACTGGCAAAATTGATGTCCGTGGAGAGGTCAGCGTTGCGCCGACCGAATAGACCGTCAAGGAATCGCCTACTCGAACCAGCGCACTTCTCTGAAAGCAATTTGCCACCATGCCGACCGGCACCTCCGAAAAGAACTTCGAGTCGATCATCGAAGAGACTCTCACGGCGGATTCAGGTACTCAGACCGCCGAGGCGTCGGTGGAGTACGAGGCTCAGTCGTTCGCCCCCGGCGGGTACGAGCGCCGCTCCAGCGACGACTATGACGCTCGGCGGTGCCTTCTGCCTGATGACTTAATCGAGTTTATCGCCGCTACCCAGCCGCGAGAGTGGGCCAACCTGCGGGACCAGTTCGGCGAAGACGCTCGGAAAGAGCTCTTAGATCGCGTTTCGTCTCGGATCGAGGAAGAAGGCACGCTTTCGGTCCTCCGCGATGAGGTGAAGCTTTACGGATGTCGGTTCAAGCTCGTCTATTTCAAACCCACCACGAGCCGTAATCCGGACCTGCAAGAGAAGTACCGGGCCAATGTTTTCAGCGCTGTCCGTCAGCTCTACTACAGCGAGGATACCAGGAAGTCCCTCGACCTTGCGCTCTTTCTGAACGGATTACCCCTCTTCACGGCCGAGCTCAAAGAGCCGCTGAAAGACCAAAACTACCGTGACGCGATCCACCAGTACCGGTCCGACCGAGACCTGTCGGAACCGCTGTTCGCATTTAAGCGGTGCCTGGCCCACTTCGCCGTCGGGAGCGACGAGGTCCACATGACCACTCGCCTCGAAGGGGACGACACGACGTTTTTGCCCTTCAACCAGGGCTACGATGGAGGCAAAGGCAATCCGCCGAAGGCGAGGGGGTACCGCACCGCGTATCTGTGGGAGCAGGTGTGGGCCCCGGATAGCGTACTCAACCTGCTGGAGCACTTCATCGCCGAGATCGAGGAGCTCGACGAGGATGGCAACCCAACCGGCGAAGAGACCCTGATTTTCCCGCGCTATCACCAGATGCGGTCGGTTCGCCGCCTAGTGGAAGATGCGCGGAAGAACGGTCCGGGTCGACGCTACCTCGTCCAGCACTCGGCAGGAAGCGGCAAGAGCATCTCCATTGCCGTCCTTGCCCACCAGCTTGCGTTTCTCCACGATGAAGACGATCGCTCGGTCTTTGACACGGTCATTGTCGTGACCGACCGGCGCGTGCTGGATAAACAGATCGCGCAGATCATCCTCCAGTTCGAGCAGGAGCGGGGCGTGGTGGCTGACATCGAAGAAGGTGCCGCCGGCCTGGAGGAGGCCCTCAGAAGCGGCAAACAGATCGTTGTCGTCACGCTCCAGACCTTCCCTCACGTCGCAGAGGCGATCCGAAAGCGTGGTGGCGAAGACTTTGCGGTCATCATCGACGAGGCCCACAGCTCTCAGACGGGCGAGTACCGAAAGCACCTAAATGATACCCTCTCCGCTTCCAGCCTAGAGGACGCCGAGGAGGAGGACGACGTCGATGTTGACACGGAAGACCGGATTCGAGAGGAGGTGCGCAAGCGAGGTCGCCAGCCGAACGTGAGCAACTTTGCGTTTACGGCCACCCCGAAGCCGAAAACCTTAGAGCTCTTTGGCGAGGAGCAGGAGGATGGCAGCTACGAGCCGTTCGACCTGTACACGATGCGACAGGCAATCGAGGAGGGTTTCATTCTCGACGTGCTCGAAAACTACACCACGTACGACGACTACTTCCGGCTTCTCAAACAAATCGAAGACGACCCAGAGTACGATGCCAAGAAGGCGTCCCGTCTCCTTCAATCCTACGTGAGCGCCCACGAGCACACCATCGCGCAGAAGGTGGAGATCATGGCCGAGCACTTTGCCCAGAGCGTCTCGGGGCGCATCAACGGGAAGGCCAAGGCCATGATAGTCACCCGGTCTCGCCTCCATGCTGTCCGTTTTAAGCAAGCCCTCGACCGCTACCTGGACGAGCAGAATTATCCCTACGAGGCGCTTGTTGCCTTTTCCGGAACCGTTGAGGACCGGGGCATCGAG
>CAZSBW010000565.1:0-2046 GCA_964604815.1 uncultured Salinivenus sp.
CCCCGCCGTAGCTGGCCTCCACCACGTCAAGATCCGGGATACGAACTTTCCCGGCCAGGATGGGACTCCCAAACAGCGTGCACGTGTGGCAGAGGGCTTCGAACTGCTCCTCCGTCGCCGAGGTCGCGTCTTTGCCTTCGTCGACCCACCCGGGCGTCGGGCAGCCCGGGGCCGTGCTTTCGCTCTGGCGGTCGGGGTAAAGCAGGCAACTCGCCACGCCGGTTTCCGCGAGAGCCGGCGCCTGGGAGAGCCGTTCGAGGTGGCTTCGAAAGGCGCCCTTGAGGCTGCTTCCGGGAATAAATGGGCGCCCGCCGGCGTGGCGCAACACAGTCGCGTCGGTGTGGGACGCGCCGCTGCCGGTGCCCACGTGCAGCGCACTTCGCATGCGAAGCCGCCCCTCAAACCGCACGCGGCGGTCCATTCGAAGCGTCCAATCGTGTCCAGCGGTGTTCATCGGCTAAAGGCGTTGGAGGTACTGGCAGTGAGCTACGAAGTGAGAGAGGTACCGGCGCGCCACAAGCGTCCTCACGGCGCGGTGGTCGAAAACGTTGGACCGCCGGGTTTCCGGTGTCGTCTCCGGCGCCTCGCAGGCCTCGACGGCCTCGGGCGCCACTTCGTCGAGGAGATCACCCAGTACCCGGTTGACCGCTCCCCAAAAGGCGGATTCACTCTCGTCGGCATCGGCCCGGCGCTCTTTTCGCTTGCGGATGTACTCCCGAAGCCCCTGATCGGTCGAGGATTCGATGGAGCACATCTTCGCAGTATTCAGAAGGGCTCGGAGTTGCGTCATGCTAACGGCCCCATGGCGAGCCCCGTCGTGGAGGGCCTCCGTCTCCTCAATGTCGCCCACGGCCCGCTTGCCGAGCGCGCGGTCATGGCGTTGGAGCCAGGCCCGTAGCCGGCGAGAAGTGGTTTCCGTACGTGCGGGAGAGGTCATAGGCTACGCAGCGCTTATCTCCGTGCTAACGAGGTACTTGTAGTGGGCCACGATGTGGCCGATGTACTCCCGGGTGTAGGCCAGGCGAAGGCGACGGGCGATTTCTTGCTCTAAGCGCCGCTCAACGTCGCGGCTGGTTTCATCTTCTGTTTGCAGGACTGACACGAACCGATCGTCGAGCGCCTCAAAGATCTTCGGGGCGTGTCCCTCGGCCTCGTCTACGATGCCGGTGTCGCTCGGGTCTTCTGGGTCCCCCTCCAGCGCCGCCAGCAGGTCGTAGCCGAAGTTCTGGCCTCGCCAGTTTTCTCCCGCTCTCGTCGAACGCCCGAGCTGGGACTTGATGAAGTTCACGACCTCTCCCACCGTTGAGGCGCTCAGGGCCGTCCGCTCCAGACCGTTCATCTGAGACCGCTCATCGCCGAAGGTGCGGCGGGCCGCCGCACCGAGCGCTCGAACGTTGTAGTGCTGCCGGTTCATGAAGAAGACGTCGCTGCGGTCCGCAACCTGCTCGTCGATCAGCTGCTGGAGAGCCCGCCGGGCGCGGCGGGGGGAAACCGTATTGGTAGCCGTGTTCGTCATCGGTCAAGCGCTTTGGTCATCAGAGTGTTCGTGAACGCGGGTATGGATCGGGTCGCAGACCCGAACGCGGCCGAGACCGAGCTCGCGGCGAAGCCCAATCCCCGCTTTCTCGATGTGCGTGAGGGCGCCGATCAGATCCCCGGTGAGCTCCTCGGCCCTGTACACGAGCACGCTTCCCGCCCGAAGTCCCTGATCGGTGGCGTGCGGCATGCCGGCGAGCCCGTTCCACGCCTCAAGGGCATAGGGCCGGGCCACCTCATGCACGCGGCCCATCGCCGACAGGGCCTCGGCGTGGGCGCCTTCGGCGGCGGTCCCCGCCTGCAGAAGGGCGCTCCCATCCGGCGTGGTTTCCGGTCGCAGAAAGTCGTCGACGAAGAGGGCCGGGGTCAGAAGCGTGAGCGCGATTAGAACCCCGTCGGCAGCGCCGTAAGCGTCCCATGCCGCGTTGAATTGCTCGACTCGGTCGCCGACCGGCGCCGGTCGGCTCGGCTCCCGGAACGGCGGGGTGTCGGGGGCGCCCCGACCAACTC
>CAZSBW010000566.1:0-2043 GCA_964604815.1 uncultured Salinivenus sp.
CCGCCGTCGATCCGTCCGGCAGCGTGATCGTCCCAACGTCCCCCGCACCCGGCGCACTGGAATCGTCGGTGTCGATCGTCTCGGAGAAGGTCACCACAATCTCATCGATCGACCCGTCGGTCTCGGTGTCCCGGATCTCCAGATCCGCGATGGTCGGCTTCGAGCCGTCGGCCTCGCTCACGTCGCCACTCGACACGTCGGCCAGGGCGTTGCCCGCCGGGTCCGCCGTCGTACCCTGCGTATAGGTCACGTCCTTCGCCCCCGTGCCGCTGAGCTCGTTTCCGTCCGTGGTGATCTGGAGCTGGATCTGGTCGTCGTCGGCCGTCCCCGAGCTGATGTTCTCGACCGACGTGCCGCCGATCGCGTAGTCGCCCGCCGTGAGCGTCGCGTCGTCGATCGGCTCGGAGAACACCACGTCCGCCCCGTCGACCTTTCCATCCCCGTCCCGGTCGAGCGTCGTCACGCTGCTTACGGTCGGCGCGGCCCGATCCTTCAACGCCAGCGCCCCGGTCGTCTCGCCCGATCCCATCGCGTTGCCATCGGGACCGTAGATCGAGGAGCCGTCGGCCGGCTGGATCTCGACGGTTTCGTCGCCGGAGGCCGGGGCTCCCGTCACGCTGATCTGCACGCGAACGGTCTTTTCCCCGCCGGACAGGGCCGTCCCGTCGGTTTTCGTCACGTTATCGATCGAAATGTCGGTCGCCGAGCCCCCGTTCTGGCTGAACGTGTACGTCAGGTCCCCCGTCGTCAGGGCGTTCGTCGCGCTACTATTCGTGTACACCCCCTTGCTGAACGAGATGTCCACGTGGCCATTGGTCCCGGCCATCGTCCCGCCGTCGATCGTCGGAACCCGGCTCCCCCTGCCGCTGGAGGTAAACTGCGCGCGCTTCGCGAAGGTGCTCGATCCATCCGCGAGTCCAACGCCGTCGTCCGCCGAGATTTTATTTCCATTCCGGTCCCTCACGAATCCCTCCCCGTCCCCAGCGTTAGACGCCCAGCGGATTTTTCCGTTGGTGTTCACGTAAACGTGATCCGCAATTCCGTCCCCCGAAAAGTCGCTACTCGCGGTGAGGGTCTTTTTCGCGCCGTTATCGTCAACGTCGGTTTTGCTTACCGTGCTGGGGGTGGGATACGAACGCGCCTTCTGCACATTTTGGGAGCTACTGATGATCGGGAACCCGTAGTCGCCCGGGTCTAGATTGTTCGAATCATCGCCGTTCGAAACACCGCCGCTCAGATTCGCCGCTCCTCCGAATCCGCAGTTGTTGTTGCAGCCCCAAAAGGTGTCGCCCCCTCCCCATTTCGCGGCACTGACGCTTGGATCGGGGTCCACGTACACCGCGGAACTACTCGAGTGAAGGATGAGGAAATCGCGAACGTGATCGCCCGTAACGTCCTTCATCCCAATAACCACATTCGGCTCGTTGCCCTGCAGGTCCACGCTGATCTCCTCCGGCGCCTGCTCTCGCTCGTTCCAGTCGGACCGCAAAACCAGGTCCGTGCCGCCATTTTTTCCGTAGATGGCGTCGGGGTTCCCGTCCGAGTCCCAGTCTCCAATCCCAATCCGTCCTTTGCTTCCTGCCTTGGCCTGCGTACTATTGAAGTTCCCGAGCGTATCCTGGACACTATCGTCCGCATCGGTGATAAACAGCGCCTGATCGTCGGAGGTAATGTAGGGCACTTCGGGCTTTCCGTCCCCGTCAAAGTCGGCCCGCGGCCCGACGACTGTCGGGGTGGTGCCATCCGTCGCGTAGGAGATCACCTTTCCGCCCGTCGTCAGCGACTTGAGGTTTCCGTTCTGGTCGACGAAAACGACCCCATCATCGAGGCGGGCTTTGTGCGTCTCACCGCCGGCGCCGTCGTTTCCCACGGCGTCTTTCGCGGTGTTCAGCGTCGCCGTGTAGGTCCCGTCACTGCTGCTTCCCGCGTAGGTGGCCACGTAGGTATACGGTCCGCTTCCGCTTTCGGAAAAGTCAGTCCCCGTAAGCGTGGCGGTCTCCGGTCCCGTCAGATCCACGCTGACGTCCGAATCCGCCCCCCCGA
>CAZSBW010000567.1:0-2036 GCA_964604815.1 uncultured Salinivenus sp.
GTCCCGGCCTTTCTCGGAAATGCGTGCGTAGTAGCGGCCTTTGAGCTTGCGGAAGCTGAAGGAGGCCATCGGACTGAGAGGTGGTCCAGGAGCAGACATTGAGGAGTGTAGACGTTCAATGTAGCTCTGGTCTTCATCGTGTTCAAATCTGAGAAACGGTATCCGGACGCCACGGATGTGTCTATGGGATACCACTCTATCTGCCACGCCTACCGTGCCCTCATGCACATCTGTGATGCCCACAAAGAGATGCTGACGGAGGGGATTGATCCGATGGTGATGCCGGATACCCCCGTGCAGGCCCGATACCTGCTACTCTGCCTCGAACTGGGACTCTACCCAACGGCCACAACTGAGCCCCTTGCAGAGCAGGATGAGTCTGAGTCAGCACCGAAACGAGCACGCTAGGAATTCGGGCGTGGGATTCTTACGTTTGAAATAACAGTTCAGATCACCGTCAAAACTGGACCTGCATGTCTCTCCTCTCTGACTATCTCCGGTCGATCCGGGCGATTCAGGTCGCACCAAGCTTCTTCTGTGCGCAACGGTTGCGTACACCGTTGGGAAGTGGGGAAGGGAAGGACAGAATTTGATTTTGCACATCACGAACGAATGAGAGATGGAACTGTCGAATGAGGCAATCGACAATCAAGGACTCTTCTCGGACCATTATCTCGAAAACGTATTTGGGGATCGCCCCGAAATTGAGGGCGTCTTCGCGAGTGCGGACGATGCGCTTGCGCGTGCGGCTGAGATCTACGAGGAGGAGAAAAAGAGCCTGACGGGAACGAAAGAGGGGCAGACCGAGAGACGCCTCATTCGCCCGATCCTGGACGAGGTCCTAGGCTGGGACTTCATCGTCCAGGAAACGGTGCAGGGACAGAAGAGCTTTGGCGAGCCGGACTACGCGCTGTTCAGCGAGCCCGAAACCTACAGAAACGCGTCCGAGGAGGCGGCACAGGGGAAGCGGGAACGCGTTTTTCGACGAGCGGCGGCCCTGGCCGAGGCGAAAAAGTGGCATCTGTCCCTCGATGGCACAGAAGCGCCCGCCATCGAAAACGGGGCGCCGAGTCAAGGTACGCCCGGCGCTCAGCTGCTGCGGTATTTTCAGTGGACGCAGGTTCCGTGGGGACTGCTCACCAACGGTAACCGATGGCGGCTCTACACCAACCGCGTGCCGTCGCCAGTGGACACGTATCTGGAGTTTGACCTGCAGTACATCCTCGAACAACCCCACGGAACGGCCGAGGCCCCGACGGACGCGCGGACGGCGTTTCGCCTGTTCTACGCGCTCTTTCGCGCCGACGCTTTCCGGGAGGATCCCACGCTCGGTCAGCCGTTCATCGAAAGCGTCTTCGAGGAGTCCGTCGAGCAGGGGGAAGCGCTTGAGGACGAGCTTACGGAACGGGTCTTCGACGAGGTCTTCCTGAAGCTCGCCACGGGCCTGTATGAGGACTGGTGCGACGAGGCCGACGCCGAGGTCCCGACCGAAGAGGTGCTGGACGAGATCTACGAGGCCACCCTTCGCCTTCTCTACCGCCTCCTCTTTCTGCTGTACGCCGAGGAACGTGACTTACTGCCGGTCCGCGACCGGAGAGGCTACTATCGGTTCAGTTTAACCCGGATTGCGCGGGATGCACGAGAAGAGGTCCAGGAAGACTACGTCCTCGTGGAGGATAATCTGTGGGAAGACCTGACCCGCCTCTTTAGCATTATCAACACGGGCGAGGCCGACCTGAACGTCCCCACCTACAATGGCCACCTCTTCGATCTGGGGAGCGGGGAAAATGCGTGGCTCGACGGGCACACCGTCCCCGACGACTCCCTCGCGCCGGCCCTTACGGCCCTCACGCTGATGGACCCTGACGATCCCGACAGCCGGGGCGTCGACTACAAGGCCCTCGATGTGCGCCAGCTGGGCTCAATCTACGAGGGCCTCCTGGAGCACCGGCTGCGGTACGCGGAGGAGGATTTGGGCATCGTCAAGGAAAACGGGGACGAGGTCTATAAGCCTCTGTCGGAGGCTGACAACCCTA
>CAZSBW010000568.1:0-2035 GCA_964604815.1 uncultured Salinivenus sp.
CGCGGCCCTGCGTGAGTCGGGCAGACGGCAGCATCGAGTGGACGAGGTAGATCGCGTAGTCGGCCCCGGCCAGCCCGTCCTCTACAGAATAGGGATCGAAGAGGTCGCAGTGCCGCCACGTCTCGCTGGCCGTCGAGGGATTTGCCTGCGCCCGCACGGGCGACCGGGTGAGCCCAATCAGGTCGTGGTCCGCCCGCAGTGCCGCCCGCGCGGCCGTTCCCACGAAGCCTGTGGCACCGGCAATGGCAACGGTCGGACGATTGGCGTCCGTCGGGCGACTGGCGTCCGTCGGGCGACTGGCGTCCGTCGGGCGATCAGGGGCAGACTCGGCCATCGCGCAGCGTCATCGTGAAGAGCCAATGCATGCAGGATGCCATACGACCTGCCGGCTCAGTTGTCGCCGACGGAGCCCGCTTGCGCCTCGTTTCCGGGCTTTGTTTCAACATCGACACGTTCTGATCCGCTGGCGGTCCCCTACTGCAGCCTCAACTGGTCCATTTTGGAATTGATCAGGGATGGACGCCACCTGTCTCTACGAGGTCGTGGTCTTTTGTGCGAAACGGCGGATTTGGTCCCAAACGAGTTGGCTGAGGTTGCACCGCGTCCACTCCGTTCGCGTAGCGCGAGGCTCGCCGCCGCAAATGACGGCACAAACGTCTCGGCTGTGCCCAAACAGAAAAGGCCCGTTCCGATGACGGGCGAATCGTCTTCATCGGAACCGGCACAAGGAAAGAGGGGCGGAGAGGGGGGGATTCGAACCCCCGAAACGGCTGTAAACCGTTTACTCCCTTAGCAGGGGAGCGCCTTCGACCACTCGGCCACCTCTCCGTCTGTCCTGTTTATGGTATGACGCGCCGCAACCAATGTTGCAGCCTAATTTTTCGAACACCATCCACTTTCCAGGCCTCCCAGCTGCCAGAAGCAGCAGATGCATCCGTCGGGCCGACGCTACTCGGACTCCTCGAGGGCTTCGGCGCCGGTCGTGATGTCGAGAATCTCCATCGTAATGGCGCTCTGGCGGGCCCGGTTGTATTCGAGCGTGAGGTCGTCGATCAGCTCCTCGGCGTTTTCGGTCGCATTGTCCATCGCCACCATGCGGGCCCCTTGCTCGGCCGCATTCGATTCGAGAAGTGCACGCCACATCTGGTAGTAGAGGAAGCGAGGCACGAGCTCGTCGAGCAGGCCGCGCGCGTCGGGCTCGAAGATGTAATCGATGGCCTGTCCATTTTCCGGAAGGTCGAAGAGATCGGCCTCTTCCTGCATGACCGGCGTTTCGAAGCGCTCTTCCGGAATGGGAAGCAGTGGCTCCACGATCTGATTTTGGACGATCGTGTTCTTGAACTCATTGTAAACGAGCTTCACCTCGCCCCAAATGCCACGCTCGAAGCCTTCTACGGCGTTCTGCACGATCTGCTGAGCCACGTCGAAGTTGAGGTCGTCGAAAATGCCCCGATAGTCCCCGACGAGGGGATAATCGGTCCGCCGAAAGCGACGATGGCCTTCTTCGCCCACGCACAGAAGGTAGAGATCATCGTTCGTCCCCCTCTGCGGATATTCGGTCGTGATGAGGTTCTCGGCGGTCTTGATGATGTTGCTGTTGAAGGCCCCGCACAGCCCACGGTCCGCCGTCACCACGATAACGAGCACGCCCTCGGTATCCTCAGGGGCCGTAAAGAAGGGGTGGACCGTCGGGTCCAGCTCTCGCTTCAGGTGATTGATGAGTTCCCCGACCTTGTACGCGTAGGGCCGAGTCTCAAAAATCCGGTCCTGGGCCCGTCGCAGCTTCGCCGCCGCCACCATCTTCATGGCACGGGTTACCTGCTTCGTGTTCTCGACGGACTCGATCCGGTTGCGGATGTCGCGAAGATTCGCCATGACTCAGACGGTTGAAACGGTTGATCAGTGATGCCAGGTACGAGCCTGACAGGCCCGTTCGCATGGACGTGCCCCATTTCGATTGGCTGAACTCATAAGTTACGAGTCATGAGTAGACTATCTTAGAAAGGAATACTCATGACTCATCAACTCATGACTC
>CAZSBW010000569.1:0-2031 GCA_964604815.1 uncultured Salinivenus sp.
CCCGGTACTTCTCCAGGCTCCACTCGTAGTCGGTCTGGGTCCACTGCTCCTGGCCGGTGCCGAGATCGATGGCGCGGATGATGTCGTCGGTGGCGCTGTAGTCGAAGGCGAGGGCGAGACCCGGATCCGAAAGGATCACGTAGTCGAGCTCATTGGCGCTCATCTGCGAGGCGGACGGGGCCGATGTCATCTGGTTGGCCGCCTCCTTCGCCTGGTCGACCAGGCCGGAGAGCCCGCCGTCCTCGTCGCCGCGGATCTTGGTGCCGCCCGCGTCGAAGACGGTCGTCTCCTTTTCCTTGCCCACGAGCAGGTGCCCGCGTGTCGGCTCTACGGCGACCGTGCGCGCCTTATCGCCCACCTCGGTCTGCCACTCTTTCGTGAGGGTGGTGTTTACGGACGACCCGCACCCCGTCAGCGCCAGCGCAACTCCGGCGAGGAGCAGGGCCTGGACAAGGACCGTGAGGCCGTACGGGGAGGGATCGATTTCAGCTCTGGAGGGAGAGGGAGGGGAGGAGAGCATGGCGACGGGGCGTTTTGTCGAAAGTCGTTAGCGTGAAAGACATGAGGATGAGAAACGCGCTCGTTAGCGCATGATCGTCAGCTTCTGCGTGCGGGTTTGGCCGTCGGCTGTGAGGCGCAAGAAATAGGTGCCGCTGGACAGCTCCGACAGGTCCACCTGCAGCTCCTGACGGCCCTGGATCTCGCTCTTTTGGACAGTCTGCACCTGCCGCCCGAGCACGTCGTAGAGCCGAAGGCTTACGTCCTGCTGCTCGGGCACCGCAAGCTGCACGGTGGCCCGGCTGCGCGCCGGGTTGGGGAAGGTCTTCTTGAGTTGAAGCTGCTCGACGGTTCGCTCGATCTGGACCGGATCGGTCAGCGTTTCGGTCCCGTCGAGGTCCACCTGCCGCAGGCGATATTCCAACTGGTCGGCCGCGAAGGGGAGGCTGGTGTCTTCGAAGCGGTAGCGTTGGGGCGTTTCGGTCGTGCCGCCCTCGGCCTTGCTGTCGACGAAGCCGACCTGCGCCCACGCCCCCGCGTTCCCGTGCTCGTCCGCTCCCACACGGCGCTGCACCTCGAACCCGGCATTGTTCGTTTCGGACGCTGTTTGCCAGGTGAGCTGCACGCTCGATCCGTCCTGAGTGGCGCTAAGGGCCGCCAGTTCAACCGGGAGTGGGGTCGCTGCGCTCGACAGGGACAGCGGAAAGTCGCCCGATCCGTTCGACAGCGTACCTCCGGCCGTGGTCACGTCGGCGGCCGCGTCGATTGAGGCCTCGAGCTCGCCGCTGGCCTCACCGGTGAGATCTACGACGACGAAGACGAACGCCTGGGAGGTGGGCACGTCCAGGTCGGTCTGGTCGAAGGCAATCGAATCGGGTGTTGGTGTAGAGGCGTCGAGGGTGTCGGCGGCCTGAAGGAGCGTATCCTGCTGGTCGTCGAAGGTGTCGTCGTCGGAGCGCCACAGCTCGATGGAGGACACGCCCTCGTTGGTGCCGCTGAGGGTGGCGGTCACAACGTCTAGCACGGCCCCCGATCCGTCGGCCTGCACGTCGAAGCGGCCGACCGGATTGGCGTCAGTACCGGGCGTGCCGCTGGGAGGGCTGTACCCGCCTCCCCCGGAGAGCGTGACGGAGGCGCCGCTGGTCTGGCCGCCGTCGTTGAAGGTCCAGCCGTCCTCGTCAATGATGGATTGGCGCGCGTCCGCCCCGGCAGAGGTGTACTGGCTGCTTCCCGCAGTGAAGGAGAGGCCATCTTCCAGATCCAACTGGCTCCACCCAATTAGCAGCGCGTCATAATTGGCCGTCGAGAGCCCGGTGCCTTCCAGGAAGCCCGTATTGAAGCCGCCGTCGAAAGACGTGACATTGGACACGTCCCACTGGCCGAGGTCTTGGTCGAAGGCTGTGGCGTTGGCAAACATCCGAGACATATTCTCTACGCTGGAGACGTCCCACTCGCCAATGTCCTGGTTAAAGGAGGTGGCATTCTGAAACATGCTGTCCATGTCGGTGACGCTGGAGACGTCCCAGTCGCCGA
>CAZSBW010000570.1:0-234 GCA_964604815.1 uncultured Salinivenus sp.
TTCACTGATCCGTCGGACGTCCCTGACGATTGGAACACGGTGACCGGTCCTCAGGGCGGAACGTATGGGGTCCCTCCAGACGCTCAAGAGGATGAGGGAGCTCCAGAAGATCCGTTAGCAGAGCCGCTGGGAGACAGGGCTGAGAGTCCGTTTGCAGGCCCAGACGAGCCGAGCCCAGAAGCTCAAGATGTCGGCACAGAGGCTGCTGATCGCGTCCAAGATCAAGCGCAAGAG
>CAZSBW010000570.1:244-2019 GCA_964604815.1 uncultured Salinivenus sp.
CTACGAGGAGGCGTATCAAGATATCGTGGACCAGACGGGCGATGAGGATCTGGCAGCACAGGGAGCTCAAGAAGCGGTGCGGGAGACGGATACTCAGGAGATGTACGACCGAGCGACGGGGCAGTACGAAGAGTCGGAACTTCCCGACGATCCACGCGAGGTCGATCTGGACGAGTCGGATTACACGATCCCCGACGAATCCGTACCCGACGTCAACGTGGATCCAGACGACGAGTATGGGAGTCTCTACAACGAGTCTGATCGCTGGGCCGAACAACTGTCCGAACAGCTGGGCGAGGTAGACGTCGACGAACAGGTGGAGATCGCAGACAGAGCTGAGCAGGCGGCCCTCGATGCTGGAGCCTCCGAAGAGGCAGCCGAACAGTTCGTCGGGTATCTCAACGGTGCGATGGTGAACGAGATGCCGGGATGGGAGAGCTTCTTCTGACCCGATCTCAAGAGCAACACTTTTACTGATGCACATTCAATGATCAAGTACGACACCCACTCGGTGTCGTGATGGCCTCGGTCGACGGTCTCGCCCAATCCAAGACCCCAACCTCAACCGGGATCACTCCTATCCCGGTTTCGTTCAGACTCTCGAGATCCGTCTCCATCCTCGCTCTACATACATAGATTTATGACCCTCCACCCTGTTGCGGTCAAGAGATGGCGAGTTCGGGGGGGAGGGGTATCGGGACGCGAACGCAGAGACGCATCCTATTCACTGGACTCTCTCGGATAGGGTTCAGAGTTCTATCCTCTAATCACTCGCTCTCCTCTTATACAAAGATTTATATTCATAGATAGGGTATCCTCTGAGTGACTATGGCAGAGCTATTCGCCGAGATCGACTTCCGAGAGGTGGAGCTGGGCGACCAGAAAGAGATCGTGAAAGCGTGCGTGGAGTCCGAGCACGTCGTGGACTACGACGTTATTGAAAGCGACGATGAGACGACAGGGTCGGGGATGGCGATCGGGGATATCATCTTCAACGATACCGTTTGCATCGAGCGGAAGGACTCTTCAGATTTCGTCGAGTCAATGAAGTCGGGACATCTGGAGGATCAGCTGCATCGGATGTACCAGCAGTATGATCACGTCCATGTGCTCGTGAGCGGGACGTTGGATGAGACGATGAACCAACGGCATAGTCGGATCAATCCGGAGGCCGTGAGAGCGTTCGTGGCGTCGTTGTCGGTGCGCTGGCAGACGACGCCGATGTTCTGTGGATCAGAGCGAGAGCTAGCGTTCATGGCGATCGATGTCGCGCGGAAGTCCTTCGAGCCACTGACGCGGACGCCGGGACGGCCGGAGATCTCTCTGGATCGGAGTCTGGGTCCGGTGGGGCAGGCGGCGATGATCGCTGATGACATCGGTCCGAAGATGGCAAAACGCATCGAGGACTCTGGGGAGTTCTGGACGGTGTCGGATCTGTGCGATGCGTCGATGAGCGAGCTCACGGAGATCGAGGGCATCGGCTCTACCACGGCGGCAAAGATCAAGGGGAAGCTCTCCTGATGGTGGTGGATCTTCTGGTGAGGGCGACGGTGCTCACGGTGGCTGTTACGGCGGCGACGTCCCTGATCTACTCCGTCGCTGTTCTCCTCGGAGGCGGCGGCGCGGGCGATGAGGATGAGCTTATCGGACAGATCTGGGTGGGGCTCATGGGACTGGCGCTCGTTCATCTGAGCGGGGTGCTCTGGTGATGGGCCGGCGCACGGAGAATCTGCTGCTCGAGAAGGCGGAGGAGCTGGGGCTGACGGGGATCCGCG
>CAZSBW010000571.1:0-2018 GCA_964604815.1 uncultured Salinivenus sp.
CTCGCACCAAAGGCATGACCTACGGCCCCTACGCAGCGCCTCGGCTCTGGCGATCTAGATCGCCTCGAATCAAGATCGCCTCGCTCGGAATGACGCTACCTCAACGGGACTGCTTGATTCTGCAATAGGGGGTACTCGGTTGAACGTGAACGGAGGGGGCGAGGGCCTACTTGGCGTTCGGCGAAAAATCCTGTGGATAGGGATTGGGCACGTCCTCCAGGTCCACGTTCACGAAGCCGTGGTCCGTGGCCGTGTGGCACTGATTGCACGACCGGGCGAGCGCGCCAATGCGATCGTCGACGGCGTCCCAGTCTCTGTCGTCGAGGGCCGCGTCGAGCGCCTCCACGCTCGGGACCAGCATCGACTCGGTGAGGTCCGCGATGGCGTGGCCCTCATAGGTCGGCGCCTCCGCCTGAATGGTCTCAATCGACTCTTCCATTTCGTGGAGGTAGAAGTCCGCCAGTGCCGGGTTGCGGGCGTCGAGGGCGAGCGCGGTCTTGTGCGTCCACCGCTGCAAACGGGTCATGTGAAGCGCCAGCTCGGCCTCGTGCGCCTCGTCGTGCTCGGCCTCCGCTGCCTCGGGATCGTCCGCATCGTTCGACGTGCAAGCAACTCCAGCAAGGACGGCGAGAATGGCAAGCAGCCCCCACGGAAGCGGATTGCGGGACATCGGGACTCGGAACGGATCTCAGGAAGAGCAGAGAAGCGAATTTTCGCGCACTCGCACGAGCCGAGGGCGCCTGCGTTCCGGAGAACAAAAAATGCCCAGTCGGAACGAGCCCGACTGGGCGCAGGCAACGTATCGGGAGATCCCCACGGTCACTCCCGCGTGGAAACCGCGACCGTGTTACTGGATCTCAATCTGACGACGGGTGCTCTCCTCCGTCTTCGGCACGTTAATCGTCAGCACCCCGTCGTCGTAGGACGCTTCGATGTTTGCGGCGTCGAGTCCATTTCACGACGAGTGCGTTGCAAATCGGTCGGACCAGTTGTGCAAGGTCGCCAACGACAATTCCACTCACCGCTCCATCAAGGGCCGTTCCACCCGCGGTTCAACGTCGATTCGCCAGCAAATGCGACAGGGCAGACTGTCGAAAAGTCGGGCGGCCATTGCCGATCTGACAATGTGCTCTGAAGGCCGGCTCCAGACGGTCACGTTCCCACAATTTTCGACCGGAACGACTGGAGCCTGGCGTCCCGCGTTCTTTTCTTTGATCGATGTCGTTCGCGCCAAAATACCCGAATCCACCATGAAAGACGTCGGTCGCAACGATCCCTGCCCCTGTGGAAGTGGAGCCAAGTACAAGTACTGCTGCATGAACGAGGACACCGGGGACGATGTCTCCGCGTTCGACACTTCGTTTCTCGACGCCGACGCGTCCGACGCCGACGCGTCCCCCCTCGAAGAGGTATATGAGCGCTTCAATCGGGCGGACTACGACGGCAAAAAGGCCCTCGTCGAGGAGATTATCGGGGATCCCGAGCGGATGGATGAGGAGAATGCCTTTCACACGTTCAACGAGCTGTACCCGATCGCCATCGAGCGCGGCGAGGCCGAGTGGCTGCGCCGGCAACTCACCCGCCTCGAACGCGAGCAGCCCGAGGTGTACGCCGCCGAGCAGCCGTACCTGCTGTTTTATCTTCTCGGAGCGGCGGTGGCCACCGGGGACCTGGCGACCGTCGTGCGCGACCGGGTGGACGACCTGGTGACGATGGCCGACCGGGACATCGATCAGTTCCATCCCTGTCTCGAGCTCCTCGCGTACCACGGCTTGCTCGCGCCCATTGCCCGGATCATGACGGAGGCGTGGCCGGACGTGCGCGAAAACCCCGACATCATGCCGCACGGCAAAAACAACTTTGCCAATCAGGGCCTCCAGTACGCGCTTCTGGCCTACTACGAACAAAACGGCACCGTCGACCTGCAAGACCCCGACCTCCGGGATCAGATCGAGGTCTACGACGAAACCGAGGAGGGAGAGGTCGACTTCGACTATCTGGAGCGCTTTGCCGAGCGG
>CAZSBW010000572.1:0-2010 GCA_964604815.1 uncultured Salinivenus sp.
GACAAGCTCGGCACGCGCAAGCTGCCCACCGCCGAGTTGGAGCTGGACGGGGCGGAAGCCCGGCTCGTACCCGATGAGTCCCGAAACGGCACCCGCCAAATCTCGCCGATGCTCAACGTCACGCGCACCTGGAACTCCGTGACGGCGGCGGCGCTCATTCGGCGCGGCCTGGCCCTGGCCCGCGACTACGCGCAAAAACGAACGGCCTTCGGCGACGACATCATCAACCATCCACTCCACCAGGAGACCCTCGCCGACGTCCAGGCCACCCTCGAAGGCACCTTCCACCTCGCCTTCCGGCTGACGGAGCTGCTGGGAGCTCGTGAGACGGGAGAGGCCAGTGCCTCGCAGACGGCCCTCTTCCGCCTGCTCACCCCTGTGATCAAGCTCACCACGGCGAAACGAGCCGTCTCCTCGACGAGCGAGCTGCTAGAAGCCTTCGGGGGCGCGGGCTACGTGGAGGACACCGGGCTCCCCACGATTCACCGGGACGCACAGGTGCTTCCCATTTGGGAGGGCACGACGAACGTGCTTGCCCTCGACCTGCTGCGGGCGTTGAAGGAGGTGGGCAGCATCGCCCCCCTCAATCAAGAGGTTCGCCGGTGCGTGGAGGCCATCGATGCGCCGACACTGACAGAAGCCGTCCGGCCCGCCGTGCACGCCTACCGCGACGCTGCCAAGTGGCTGAAGCAGGCCATTTCCGAAGGCGACGACGCGATGCAGGCCGGCGCCCGCCGGTTTGCGCTCACCATTGGCCATACCCTGGAGTTGCTCTACACAGCCCGCCACGCACAGTGGTCGCTCGAAGAGGAACAGGACGGCCGATCCGCGGAGGCCGCTCAGCGTCTGGCGGCCCGACAGATCAACCACATCGCCGACCTCGATAGTCACGGGGCCTACGTGCTGGTGTGGGACTTCAACTGCCCCACGCTCTTCGACTGCCACGCGCAGGGCGACGGCGCAACGAGCGAGGAGCCGGAGCTCGGGTCCCTCGCGGACGTGATGTAATACCGTTTGCGAATGTTCACTGTTACATCTTTCGGGCCATCTCCTTCGCCCGCCTTGGCCTCCAACGTGGATGTAGGGACGCATCGCCATGCGTCCCTACGTTCACGGAACAGGCCAAAATGCACACCGAATACTCGTATCTGGTATAAGAGCGATTTCCGCAGTGGTGTTCGAGGAGGATCGGGGAAAGAGCACTTCGGTGCCCATCCGCACGCACGCGCTTGAGAATTGCCTCCATCCATCCCCACCGGCGGCGCTGTCGTTTCTGCTCCTCAACCTGGACCCACACAGTCACGACTCTCCCCCGCCCGGCGTGGGCGAGCGCTGCAGGACCGCCACCCGCACGCGTCGATTCTTGCGACGGCCCTCGGCCGTCTCGTTCGTCGCCACCGGGTGCTGCGGCCCAAACCCCACCACCTCAAACCGAGACGGGTCCATGTCGTGCGTCCATCGGAAGTGGCGGGCCACCCGGGCCGCCCGGGCCGCCGAGAGCTCCCAGTTGCTCGGATACCGATCCTCCAATTGCTGGCCAATGGGCTGGGTATCGGTGTAGCCCTCGATTCGAATGGTACGGTCGGAAAACTCCGACTGAATGCGCTGGGCCACGTCCTTCAGCTCGTCGACGCCCTTGTCCGTAAGATCGGCACTTCCACTCTTGAAGTAGACGTCCGTCGAAAGCACCTCTACGGTCTGTCCCCGCTGGAGTGAGGCCGCCTCTGTCCGAGCCTCTTCGAGCTGGCGGCGCAACTGCTCATTCTCTTCTCGAAGCTCTTCGACCTCTCCTCCCGCACTACAGGCCATGCCGACAACAAAGACCCCCCCGACAAGGACGGTTCGCAGAAGAACGGAAAGGGACGCTGACGTGGAACGAATGTTGAGTGCGATCAAGGGACCAAGGCTCTGACGACAGAAAACATCGTGGGGGTAATATCGGAAGAACACCCTCTCAGATCAAGTCGACCCTGCCCGGGGATCTGTCCGACGAACGAAACCGGAAGTGAT
>CAZSBW010000573.1:0-1039 GCA_964604815.1 uncultured Salinivenus sp.
GGCGAGACCGACGCCGACGCGAAGCGGTCCAGCGAGTTCGATGGGCTGTCGGAGGGCGGGATTGAGATCCCAGACTGGAGCCCGCTTGACGAGCTAGAGAGCGATGGATGATTTCTTCGAGCGGATGGCAGATCGCATCATCGCGTCTGTCACCAGGGATCTCATCATCGCCTCGATCACTGTAATCGTGTTGGTGACGCTGATGATGCTGGGGTAGGTGGTTGACGTTCTCCTTGAAGCTACCTACGTTGCTGGCTAGCTAGCTTCCTACCGAGCTTTTTATTCATGCACGCGCTCTCCATTCTTTCCGAAAAAGGCGGATCTGGAAAGACTACTATTGCCACGAACCTCGCCACGGCTTTTCACTTGGACGGCGTGGCGACGCTTCTGGTGGACGCAGACCCGCAGGGCACGGCCCGCGATTGGGGTGCTGCATCGGATGCAGACACGCCCATCGTGGTCGGCGTCGACCGCCCTTCTTTGGAAGAAGATGTACCGCGGCTCGGCGAGCGCTTCGAGGTTGTGATCACAGATGGCGCGCCGCGGATGCAAGAGCGGGCAGTATCGGCCGTGAAGGCCTCGGACCTCGTGCTTGTACCTGTTCGGCCATCAGCGGCGGACATCTGGAGCGCGGAAACTATTATCGAGGCCTGCAATGCCTACAACACCGAAGCCCGGTTCGTCGTGAGCTCTCAAGTCGTAGGCACGGCCTTAGCGAGCGGTATACAGGACGCTCTGGAATCTTTCGACATCGAGGTAATGGAAGCTAGGACCTCCCAGCGCGTCGCCTTCACAGAGGCACTAGGTGCTGGAGAGAGTGTGCTGCAGTACAAGCCCAACGGCAAGGCCGCGGGTGAAGTACGGCGGCTTTATGAAGAAGTACGGTCCTTACTCGGATAGACCGAATAGCCATGAGCAAGAAACCAGACCTTCCCGGTGCAGGCGACAAGCCCACCGGCCGCAACCTCGACGACCTTCTTTCGGAAGACGATGGTGAGCTGAGTCTGCCGGAGGACTGGGACGACATCGGCAAACACGC
>CAZSBW010000573.1:1049-1998 GCA_964604815.1 uncultured Salinivenus sp.
TTGACGATGAGGAGCGGCCGCGGCGGGAGCAGATGAACCTCGACATCGCTGACGACGTGAAGCGTCGGTTCAAGGACCACATCGAGGAGGGTCGTCTCCAGATGCGGTTTGTCGTCGAGGACCTCCTCCGCATTTACCTCAACCAGCTTGATAGCTAACTAGCGACCTACCTAGCTTTGCGAGGCGATTCTCACTGCCAAGATGAAGAGCACCATGGAAAAAGCCGAATTTTACCTCGATGCGGACCCGGAAACAACCTTTTCAGGATACACGAAGGGAGATACCTGGAATGGATGGGCTTGCCCGTACTTCGAAAAGGAGGTCGCTGAACGAATAGCGGATCATCACGGCGAAATCCACCGCTACGACAACGAGGACGAGTATTGGGCGGAGTATGACTCGGACGAGGATGTCTTTAAGTTCTACGATGACCAGTACGACGAGCCCAGAAAGTTCGGACCGTCAGAAACCGAAGAAGGGAAGTTGTACCCGATCGGAGCCTACTGCTGGACGTGGGTGGAAGTGGAGGACTGAGGATCAATCGTCGAGTTGAGAATCGAGACGTTCCATAAGTCCTTCGACCGCTGCCATCGGATCGTCATTGAGTTCGCATTCCCAGACGGTCAGTACTTGCCACCCGAGTTCTTCCAGGTCCTCCCGATTCTCGGTATCGCGCTCGACGTTCCTCTCAAATTTCTCCTTCCAGAATTGAGTGTTGCTGGACGGCATGCTCCGACCCTTTCGGCAGTCGTGCCGGTGCCAGTAACAACCGTGGACGAAGATGACCGTATTGTACTTCGGAAGCACGATGTCCGGTGTACCTGGCAGGTCGGTGACATTCTTCCGAAACCGATATCCCGCTCTGTGGAGCAAACTCCTGGTGAGCTGTTCAGGTTCAGTCTCGGTTGAGTTGATCCGAGACATCAACTCGCTCCGCTCTTCCGGACTC
>CAZSBW010000574.1:0-1996 GCA_964604815.1 uncultured Salinivenus sp.
TCCTACAGCCACAGCAGCGAAATGATCGTCACCGAGATCGTCATCACGAGGATCGTCACCGGCCAGCCCACCTTTGCGTAGTCGCGGAAGCGGTAGCCGCCCGGCCCCATCACCATCAGATTGGTCTGATAGCCGATGGGCGTGAGAAAGCTCGCCGACGCCGCAATGGCGACGATGAGGCCAAAGGCAATGGGCGGCGCGCCGAGGCTCGACGCCGTTGCCATGGAGATGGGCAGCATGAGCACCGCCGCCGCGTTGTTCGTGATGATCTCCGTGAGCAGGTTCGTGGTCAGGTAGATGGCCGCCAGGGCCGCCACCGGTCCCCATCCCGCCGTGGCATCGAGCATGCCGGTCGCCGCAAGTTGCGCGAGTCCCGTCGTTTCGATGGCCTTCCCGATGCCGAGCGCCGCGGCAATGACGACGAGCACCTGTACGTTGAGCGCGCGCTGCGCCTCCGCCGGCGTGATGCAGCCGGACAGAATCATGAGGAGCCCGGCAATGAACGCCGCCGTGACGATGGGTACTAAATCCACGGCCGCCGCGAGGACCATGCTGCCCGTCAGCGCAAGCGCCAGCGGGGCGAGATGGGTTCGATCGTCGTCCTCGTCCGCCGATTCTTGCTCCCCCCGCGCCCGCCCGTCGCGAGGCGCCACGATGTAAAATTCGTCCCGGCTTCCGCTGCTCCACCGCTTCTCGAAGTCGCTCGGCGCCTCCACGATGAGCAGATCCCCGGCCTGCAGGCGCGTCGTTCCTACCGGCCCGGTCACCGGCTCATTCTCGCGCTGAATCCCAAGCACCACGCCCTGATACTCCTCCCGAAAGTTGGCCTCCCCGAGGGTCGCCCCCACCAGATCGGACGACTCGGCGATGACGGCCTCGTAGAGAGGCAGAGTCTCGTACCGAACCGGATCGTCCGCTCGATCCTCCCGATTTGGCAGGGTGCGCTTGAGACCGGGACGCCGGAGAAGCCGCTCCCGCGCCGCGAGCCGACCGTTAAACGTCAGCACGTCGCCCCGTTCGAGCGTCAATCGGGGGGTGGCCTGCATCACGTGCGAGTCCCGGCGCACGTGCGTCAGATAGGCATCGCCGAGGTCGCGCAACCCGGCCTCCGCAACGGTCTGTCCGACAATGGGCGACTGCAGGGTCACCTTGACCTCGAACATGTTTTCCTCCAACTCCTGCTCGACCGGGGGCGACGACGTACCCCGATCGGGCAACAAACGGTGCCCCCCGAGCACGAAGTACGCGATGACGGCCAGGGCCGCTGGCACACCCACCCAGGTCACGTCAAACAGATGCAGCGGCTCGTAGCCCTCCGCCTCCATCAGGCCCGCCACGATCAGATTGGTCGACGTGCCGACGAGGGTCATCATGCCCCCCGTTATGGCCGCGTAGGAGAGCGGGATCATGAGCTTCGACGCCGGGATGTCCTGCTCGTCGGCCCACTCCTGGAGGCGCGGCGTGAGCATGGCCACGATGGGCGTGTTGTTGAGCAGCCCCGACAGCACCGAGGTCGGCACCATAAAGCGCGCCAGCAGCCCGCTCATGCCGCCGCCTCGGGAAAAAAGCACGCGATCGAGTCGCGCGAGGGCGTCGGTGTGTTGCACCCCTCCCGCCACGATATAGAGCGCCCCCACGGTGAGCACAGCCGAGTTGGAAAACCCCGCGAAGGCCTCCTCGGGAGAAACGATTCCTGCGATGAGAAGCACCGAGAGGCCGCTCAGCATCACCAGATCCGGCCGTCCCCAATCGGCCATCAAGGCCCCTACCACCCCGATTACCACGACGATCGTCACCCAAGCGTCGAGACCGAGCGAAACGAGAGAAGCCATGAGACAAGAAAGCTACGGGCACTCAGAACCCGACGACGCCAAACAGCAGCGAGCTGAAGCTACAGAAAGCGCCCAAAAACGCGACGGAGTCGCCGAATGTCGTCGAGCCGGTTCTGAAGCACGTCGTACACGCGCTTACCGATCCGTGAATAAGGTTCCGAAAT
>CAZSBW010000575.1:0-1995 GCA_964604815.1 uncultured Salinivenus sp.
GTTTCGAGCTGGCGCAGGGCCGTGGGCACGTCCGAGAGGGCGCTGGAGGTGCTGCCGATCCGGAAGTACGCGCCGTCCTCGGCCAGGGTCGTGAGGGCCTTCTCATCGAGCTGCGTGCGGACGACCTGTCCCTGCTGGTCGCGTTTCACGCCCACCTGCCGCCCCTCCTCAAAAATCGGGATGCGCGCCCCGCCCGTTGTTCCGACCCCGGCAGCAAAGAGGGTGACGTCTGCCTCCTGGGCCTGCTGCTTGACGGTCGACAGGTCGCCTACGTGGTTCTCGCCGTCGGAGAGAAGAAGGACGACGCGAGAGCGTGTGTCGTCGGGCCGGGCGGTCGAGTCGGAGGCCGGGCGCGCTGCGTCGAAGGCCTTGGTGGCGGCGTCGA
Source organism: uncultured Salinivenus sp. (assembly GCA_964604815.1). Lineage (GTDB taxonomy): Bacteria > Bacteroidota > Rhodothermia > Rhodothermales > Salinibacteraceae > Salinibacter. Next base: position 386 of record CAZSBW010000575.1, read on the forward strand.
GGGCAGCGCCGAAATTGGTGCCGGGCACGGGGACGCGGTCTGGGCCGGCCACGTCGAGGAAGAGGCGGAGGGCGCTGTAATCAGTGGTGAGAGGACATTGTACGAAGCCCGTGCCGGCAAAGAGGACGAGGCCCACGCGGTCGCCGCGCAGGCGCCCCGCGAGGTCCCGAATCTCCTTCTTCGCCCGCTTCAGGCGGCTGGGGGCCACGTCTGTCGCCCGCATCGACTCGGACACGTCGAGGGCTACTACCAGGTCGACGCCCTGACGCTCGACGGTTCGCAGCTGCGTCCCAAACCGCGGGCCGACCAGGGCTATGCCCATTCCCGCGAGGGCCAGCACGACGATAGCAGCCTTTGCGGGGCGGCGCCACGGCCGTACGGCGTCGGCGAGCTGCCGGACGAGCGCCGCATCGCCGAAACGGTCGAACGCCTCCCGGCGCGCCCGGGCCGCTCGCCAGTACAGCCACCCGGCGAGGGGAACGGCGGCCAGCGCCCACGCAAAGATCGGGTGCAACCACTCCATTCGGCGTGTCGGGGTTGAGGAAGGGAGAGTGCGGAATTCGATGTCGGCTTCATCCCCGCGGGGCCTCTCACTGCGAGAAGCCCCTCAACGTTTCTCTTCTCTCTACGGTCCGCGATCACATTTGCGGGATCGTTTTCGTCCGGCCGGCGTGTGGGCGTTCTGATGATCACAGCGGCTTTTCCTCCCTTCTTTTCCTGCCCACAACCCGTTCCCGTACCGATGCCGCTTCCCACCGAACCGATCGGCAGTATTCCCCGTCCCGACGAACTCGTCGAAGGCCTCAAGGCCCATCACGCCGGTGATCTCAGTATGAATGCGCTCGACCGGATGTACGATCGCGCCCTCCGCGCCACGATTGGCGCGTTCGAGAACACCGGCTCTCCCGTCGTCACCGACGGGGAGCAGGCGAAGCCCAGCTTTTTCACCTACCCCATCGAAGGCGCCGATAACCTCGATCCGGACGGCATCGAGATCCCGTTCGACGCCGGGCACACGCGACAGCTTCCCCGGCTTACGTCCGGCCCGTTTCGCTACGAGACGTACGCCGTCGAGTACCTGGAGCGGGCGCAGGCGTACGCCGACGCGCCGGTGAAGCAGAGCGTCATTTCCGCCTCGGCCCTCAGCCTGCTCTATCCGGACGGCGGGCTCGACGGCTACCCGCGGGACGCCTTCCTCGACGATCTCATCGATGAAGTGGAGAACGACATCCGGCAGTGCCTCGACGCCGGGGCGCACGCCGTGCAGATCGACTTTACGGAAGGGCGCCTCGCCGTGAAGCTGGATCCGTCGAAGGACCTGCTGCGCCAGTTCGTCGATCTCAACAACCGCGTGCTCGACCGCTTCTCCGACGAGGAGCGCCGGCGCATTGGCATTCACACGTGTCCGGGGGGCGACCGGCACTCCACCCACAGCGCCGACGTGGACTACGCGGAGCTGCTGCCCCTGCTCTTCGAGATGAACGCCGGGCGCTTCTACATGCAGTTCGCCAGCGAGGAGGACCCGGAGCGCGTGCTCGAGATCGTGCGCGAGCACAGCCGGGACGACCAGACCATCTTCCTCGGCGTCATCGACGTGAACGATCCGGAAG
>CAZSBW010000576.1:0-1992 GCA_964604815.1 uncultured Salinivenus sp.
GACGACAGCCGGGTCTTTTCAATCGTAACGAACCCGGACGACCCGAACTATCCGGGCCAGTTCTTCGAGCGCACCACCAGCGGGTCGATTTCCTTCGACGATCTCTCGCCCCGCTTTGCGGTCACGTACCACCTCGCCGAGTCGTCGAATCTCTTCGCCACCGTCTCGCGGGGGTACAAGGCCGGCGGCTTCAACGAAAACCAGTCGCAGGGGGATCCCACGTTCGGCGACGAGGTGCTCTGGAACTACGAGTTGGGCGTGAAAGGCAGCCTGTTGAATCAGCGGCTGAGTTTCGACGCGACGGTCTTTTACATGGACTGGACGGACCTGCAGGTCAACTCGGTGGACCTTTCGACCGGCACGCCGGTGTTCGAGACGCAGAACGCCGCCGAGGCCGGCAGCAAAGGGGCCGAGGTGCAGCTCCGGGCGGTGCCCGTCGACCGGCTTGAGGTGGGCGGGAGTGTCGGCTACCTCGACGCGACCTTCGACAGCTTTCCGGAGGCGAACGTCGAAGGGCAGCAGAAAGACCTCTCCGGTGGACCACTTCCTCGTGCGCCCGACTGGACGGCCAGCGGCTTTGCCCGTTACGAGTACAGCTTCACCGACCGGTTTACCGGGTTTGTGCGCGGACAGGTGTCCTACACCAGCGAGCGATACGAAGATATCGCCGCCCGGGAGCCGTTTTTCGTGCCCGCCTACACGAACGTGGATTTCTCGATCGGGGTCGAGACGGATCGCTTCCGCGTGAGCGCCTACGCCGAGAATGCACTCGACAACGAGCATTACGTGGGCATTCGCGAGTCGTCGCTCTCCCTGAGCGGGCTACAGGTGTCGCCGCAGCCGCGCATGTTCGGCATCGAACTCAGCGCGACGCTCTTTTAATTCATTGCCAGGGGGATCGAAGATCGCCACACTTTTCTTCAACCTGACGAGACGATGATAGACCGACCGCATCGCCTTCTACGCTCGACGTTTACGATGTTTGCTGCTCTGCTCGTCGTGGGCGGAATCGCCGGCTGTGACAGTGGGGGAAGCAATGGGGAGGAAGAAGACGTAGCAACGGCGCAGGTTCGTTTCTTCCATGCCTCGGCGGACGCGGGTGCCATCACCGTCGTGGCGAATGGCGAGGGGATCGTGTCCGACGTGTCCTATAGCAGTCAGCTTACCAACCCTACCGTGACGGAGTACAAGGAGGTGCCGATTGCAGGGACGATTGAGGTCCAGGATGGAAGCGGCACTGCCCTCGCGACGGCGGACGCGTCCGCCCTGGAAGCGGACAAGAAATACATGGTCGTCGTGGGGGGAGGTGTGCAAGCCGGCACTGATGCGGGGCGGGACACGCCGCAGGCCCTCGTGCTCCGCGACGACGTTCCTGATCCGACGGGCGATGAGGCCAGCCTCCGGGTGGTCCACACGTCTGTGAATCTATCCGAAGCCGCATCGCCCGTCGACGTGTTCCTGGTTCCCCCGGATGACAACACCCGGGACGAAAACCGGGTCGGATCGGACGTCGCCTTCGGGGAGACGTGGCCCGCTTCTCCGGCGGGCACGTTTGAGGTTCGCTCGATTCCCGATGAGGGACGCGTCTTGACCGTTCCGACCCCCGAAGGGCCGCTGGACCTCCCGTTCGGAACGGAGGGGCAGTCGGTACCGCTGGGCCGCAGCGCCACGTACGTCATCATTGACAAGGCCCCCGGTTCGGAATTTCCCTTTGCCGCGGCCGTCCACGTTGATTAGTGCACTTTCAATAGGTCTCTTTGGGGGCCAAAAGCTCTCTTGGTAAAACGTAGCGAGCGAATATGCGGGGATGTCGCTCTTGAACGACCATTTCCGCTGAATTCGGAGAGATTCACTCCAAGAGCACTCGCACCAACGGCATGACCTACGGCCCCTACGCAGCGCCTCGACTCTGGCGATCTAGATCGCCTCGCTCGGAATGACTCTACCCCAAAAGGACTGCTTGATTCTGCATTAGGGAGGGATTGAGAGTCT
>CAZSBW010000577.1:0-1991 GCA_964604815.1 uncultured Salinivenus sp.
CCCACCTACATCGCCCGGAAGCACGGGCGGGAGGAGGTGGAGTACCCGCACCCGATGTTGGAAGACATTCTGGAGCCGACGTACGGGATTCCTGTATATCAGGAACAGGTCATGCAAATTGCCCGCGAGATGGGCGGCTTCTCGCTGGGAAAAGCCGACATCCTGCGCCGATGCGTGCCAGGAAACACCCGCGTCGTGGACGCCGAAACAGGTGAGCGGTGCCGCGTCGATTCCGTAGAGCTCGGAACAAAGATACTTACATTGAACGACGAGTATGAGTTAACGGAAACGACCGTTGCCGAGCGCTTCGAGAACGGAATCAAACCGGTCTTCCGCGTCACGACTCGCAGTGGTCGAACCATTGAGCTTACAGAGAACCATCCGCTTCGTACCATCGAGGGATGGGAGCACCTCTCCGAGCTCTCGGAAGGCGACGCGATTGCCGTTCCGTCCACTCTTCCTGCCACGGGAACACACGCTCCTTCCAGGGCTCGCATTCGCGTCCTCGCGTACCTGCTCGGCGACGGCCAGACGATGGACGACAAGGGCCGCGCCGTCGCTCGATTCTACAACAGTGATCCTGATCTTCTTGCCGATTATCGTGACGCTGTCTCGACGCTCGGTGGGGAAACGACGACCTATGACCATCCTACGTCAGACGTGAAAACGGTCACAGCTCGCGGCTCCGGTGGAGACAAAAATCCCATCACTGAGCTCGTGAGGACCGCGGGAATGGTCGGACGAGCGGAAGAAAAGCACCTCCCCCGTGAGGTTTTCCAGTACGATGCAGAATCGCTGGCGCACTTTGTCGGCGTTCTTTTTAGCACGGACGGCTCAGTTGAAAAAACACGTCTCTCCTACAGTTCGTCGAGTCCGGCTCTGATTGAGGATCTCGCTCACGTGCTTTTACGTCTCGGGATCGCTACGGTGCGACGACACCGAGAAACGACACACCAAGACAGTCTCGAACTTATTGTCACCGATCAGCGAGACATTGTACAGTTTGCGGAGGTCGTGGGCCCTCATCTCTGTCCTCGAAAGCAGGAAGCCCTCAACACCCTTCACGCCGATGCCCGAGATCGATCGCGGAACCAATCCATCTACAACCTTCCCTCCGAGGTCACACACGAGGTCCAACGCGCAAAATACGCGAGCGGCCGGACGTGGCGTGAAGGAGGCGAAGAAGTCGGAATTCCAGGAAACAACCTATCTTCGGGCCTAAACTTTACGAATCCCACTCAGAAGCTCAGTCGGCACCGTCTGGATGCCCTTGGGCGTGCGTTCGAGAGCGACGATCTCGTGAATATCGCAGACGGACAGGTGCTCTGGGATCCTATCGTCGACATTGAGTACGTCGGTGAAAAGGAGGTCTATGATTTGGCCGTCCCCCCCCACGCCAACTTTGTCGCCTCGGATGTGGTGATTCACAATTCGATGGGCAAGAAGAAGGAGAAAATCATGAATCAAATGAAGGGGGAATTCGTCGAGGGAGCGAGAGAGCAAGAAGTCGACGAGGAGACCATCGAACATGTATGGGAATTGATGGCCAAATTCTCGGGGTACGGCTTCAACAAATCTCATGCAGCAGCCTACTCCATCGTCGCTTATCAGACGGCCTATCTCAAGGCTCACTACCCGCCGGAGTTCATGGCGGCGGCGATGACCAACGAGATGAGCAACACGGACAAGCTGTCGAAGGTGCTGGAGGAGTCCCGAAAGCTTTCGGGACAGGAGGTGCTCCCCCCCTCCATCAACCACAGCCAGTCGTACTTCACCGTCGAGCAGGACGACGAGACCGGCGAGCGGAAGATTCGCTTCGGCCTCGCGGCGATCAAGAACGCGGGCGAAAAAGCGATCGGCGCCCTCATTGAGGCCCGGGAGGAGCACGGCCCGTTCGAGGACATCTTCGACGTGACGAAGAACGTGGACCTGAGCACGGTGAACAAGCGCACGCTGGAGGCCCTCGCCCAGGCCGGCGCGCTCGACGACCT
>CAZSBW010000578.1:0-1972 GCA_964604815.1 uncultured Salinivenus sp.
TCGGCAATGTCAACCTGGAGCATGGCGGCTGTGGTGCTGTCTGCATGCGTATATCGCTTCAACGCCTTTTGCTGCGGAACGGTCGTTAGAACCGGAGTGTTTGAACGGGCCAATCTTCCATCACCGCCTCTACGCAGTGGAGCCGAGTCCTCGGCGCGTTGCCTCGCTTATCCTGCAGGAGCCATGATCAACGACTACATCGAAGTCAATCCCCGGAAATTAGGCGGGACGCCAGTCTTTCGGGAAACGCGAATTCCCGTCTACGTCCTGTTCGACTATCTTGAGGAGGGGTACACCGTCGGGCAGTTTCTTGAGGAGTACGACATTGATCCCGAGGTCGTCCACGGGTTCATGCGCGCCGTTCGAGGCACCTTCGTTACTGAGGAGGAAACGGAGGCATGAAGGTGCTTCTCGACCACAACATTCCGCACGCCCTCCGTCCCCTGCTCTCGGACGATCATGAGGTCTATACCACCAAATATCTGGGATGGTCGGACTACGAGGACGACCATCTTCTGAGGGCGGCCGCCGAGGCGTCGTTTGCTGCACTCTTGACCCTCGATCGAAGCCTCCCCCACCAACAGGAGACGCAGGCGTACCCCCTCGGCATTGTCGTTCTGAATGTTCACCCAACGACGCCCGCCCATCTCAAAAAGCATATTGACCGCGTCCAAAAGGCCCTACCCCGCGCTGCGTCCGAGCAATCGGTTATCGTACTGGAATGAGGGCCTGGACAAAGAAGATTAAACTTCGTTCTCCCCCAACCCCGCCTCCCATGCGGCCTCCGTCCCTCACGTTCGCACGGCCGCTCGCCCCCGCTCGTCAATCGCTTCGGTGAAACGACCATTCTTGTCGAGATCGAGGGCCTCCGTGCGATGCCCCGGTCGTGCACGTTGCCACCCGTTTCCCCTCCTCCAGCGGCGATGAGCCGTGGCGTTCCCGGAATTGTCGGTCGGCCTGGCCAAAGTCGGTTCCTCACCGACGGCCCGTTTGAGGGAGAGGAGCCCCTTCTGATTCGGGCTCCACCGTTCCCGCTCGGGAAGGGCCTAAAGACGCTCTTTGTGGTTCAGGGAATTGGGCGCCTCCAATTCAATTTGAATACTGAAGCGGTCTCCTCTGACCTGAACCACTACACCTCCCCGTCCACGTCGGGCGATTCCCACTCGCTCGGATCCATCTGCTTCAGTCGGGGCGCAAAGGCCTGATGGAACTCGTCGAGAAGCTCGCCGATGCGGCTGTGCTGGCGGGGCCATGCGTCGCGATCCGTTGGGTCGGCGTCCCACTCGTGTTGGACGACGCACACCTTCTTGTCCGGTTTGGGAAGCCAGCTCAGCGCCACGCCAATTTCCTCGCTGATGGCGTCTCGGTCTTGCTTCAGGAGGTGGAACAGCGGCTCCGCTTCGCTCTTGTCCTTCAGTTCCAGCTGAACCGCCACGCGCTGATCCCGGGTGTTGACCCGAGCCGTCAACTGGCATCCGGAGCGCCCCACCGCGTAGTTTGCCCAGTGCTGGGGCCGGGGCGTACGCGGCTGGACCCGGCTGTCCTGCTCCTCCAGATGCTCCGTGTAGGTTTGTGAGATTATCCACGGGACACCATCGGTTTGTTAATCGAAGCGGCTGCTGTCTCCGTGGAAGTTTGCACCTTTCAATGATTTGGTGTTCATTTTTGGCTTGGATCCAAAAATGAACCAAAAAGATCAAGGCTGTGAAGAAAATGCCTGACATCTGCTCCGACCTCGCTGAAATTCTTCGAACTCATTCGCTTCGCTCATTCAAGCAATGAAGAATTTCCGAGCGCTCGGCCTACACAGCTGTCCGGGCGGCATTTTCTTCAAGGCCGAAGGGGAGATTCTGTCGTTCCTTCGAGGCATTTTTCGACTGGGCGGCATCCGGTGATTAATCTCGCAAAGTCACAGAGAGCGTCGTCCAGTAGTCAAGCTGCAGTTTCTTCGTTTGCGTCAGCTCTCCGTCGC